>CAMCZJ010000160.1 GCA_945886995.1 Asaia bogorensis | reverse complement strand
CGACTTGGCCGCGTAGCGCAGCATTTGCGGGGAGAAGAGGGTTTTTGCCTTACTTACGGTGACGGTGTTTCGGATGTGGATATCTCGGCACTGGTCGCCTTCCATCGCGCCCATGGCCGCGACGCCACCGTGACCGCCGTGGTGCCGCCCGGGCGCTTTGGCGCGCTGGAAAGGAATGGCAATTCGGTGCATGCCTTTACCGAAAAACCGCCTGGCGATGGTGCCACCATCAATGGCGGGTTCTTCGTGCTTTCGCCCCGCGTGCTGGACCGGATTGATGGCGATGATTGCGTCTGGGAACAGGCGCCGTTGCGGGGCCTAGCGGCGGATGATCAGCTCCGCGCTTTTGACCATCGCGGCTTCTGGCACCCGATGGATACGCCGCGCGACCGCGATGTGTTGGAAGGGCTTTGGCAGGATGGCACAGCACCCTGGAAGCAATGGTAATGCGCCAACCTTCCGCTGATTTCTGGCGCGGCAAGCGCGTGTTGCTGACCGGCCATACCGGCTTCAAGGGCGCTTGGCTTGCCTTGCTGCTGGAACGGTTGGGCGCCGAGGTCACAGGCTTTGCCCTGGCGCCGGAGGCCGGGCCTTCTGCCTTTGTCGCTTTGCGGCCCGCCATGGCATCACGCATCGGGGATTTGCGCGATCCTGCCGCCATGCAAGCCGCCATGCAGGCCGCGCGGCCAGAGATTGTGTTGCACCTGGCCGCGCAAGCCTTGGTCGGGCGCGGCTACCGGGACCCTGAGGGCACCTTTGCGAGCAATGTCACCGGCACCATCAACCTGATGCAGACCCTGCGCGGTGCGGGGGCGCGCGCTGCGCTGATCATCACCAGCGACAAGGTCTATCGCAACGATAATCAAGGCCGGGCCTTCCGCGAGGATGATCCGCTCGGCGGGCATGATCCCTACAGCGCTTCAAAGGCGGCTTGTGAAATCGCGGTCGCGTCCTGGTGCGCGAGTTTCGGTGCCGAGATCGGCAGCATCGCCACCGCCCGCGCCGGCAATGTGATCGGCGGTGGTGATTTCGGTGCGGAACGGCTGATCCCCGATCTGGTGCGCGCGCGCATGGCGGGTGAAACCCTGGTCATCCGTCGCCCCGATGCAACGCGCCCCTTCCAGCATGTGCTGGATGTGCTGCGCGGCTATTTGCTGCATGCCGAAGCGCTTTGGGCCGGCGCCGCGCCGCAAGCGCTGAATTTCGGCCCGCGCGATGCGGAGATTTTTGTCCGGCGCGTGCTGGAACTTTACGGCATGGCCGCCGGCGCGCCGATTGCGTGGGAAGCCGCGCCCGCCCCACCGATGGAAGAAGCGCAGCGCCTGGCTTTGGATAGTGGCCTTGCCATGCAAAGCCTTGGCTGGGCGCCGCGCCATGATGCCGCCAGCGCCATTGCCGCCACCGCCCGCTGGTATGAAGCCTGGCGCGGTGGCGCTGATGGCCGCGCGCTGGCCCTTGCTGAAATTGAGGATGCACTTGCACCATGAATGCTGAAGCGCTTTGCCGTCCCATCTCTGGCTGCCGCGCCTGCGGTGGCGCGATCAGCGCCATGTTCTGCGATCTGGGCGCGACACCGCTTGCCAATGATTACCCGCTGCCTGGCGCCGCGCCACTGCCGCGCTATCCGCTGGCTGCCGTGGTCTGCGGAAGCTGTCGCATGGTTCAATTGGATCATGTGGTGGAAGCCGAGGCGATCTTCACCGATTACGCCTATTTCTCATCGTTTTCTGAGAGCTGGCTTGATCACGCCGCGCGTTATGCAAGCGCGATGCGGGAACGCCTTGCACTCGGCGCGCAAAGCTTCGTGGTCGAAATTGCAAGCAATGATGGCTATCTGCTGCGGAATTTTGTTGCCGCCGGCATCCCCTGCCTGGGTGTGGAACCAGCGGCGAATGTCGCGGCCAGTGCGGTTGCCGCCGGCGTGCCGACCGAAGTGCGCTTCTTTGGTCGCGCAGCGGCCAAGGATATCGTCGCCAAGCGCGGGCATGCGGATTTGGTGATCGCCAATAACGTGCTGGCACATGTGCCGGATGTGGTGGATTTCGCTGGCGGCCTTGCGCATCTCGCGGGACCGCGCGGCGTGGTCACGATTGAAGCGCCGCATCTGCTTTCCTTCGTGGATGGCGTGCAGTTCGATACGATTTATCACGAACACTACGCCTATTGGTCGTTATATGCTGTTGAACGCTTGCTGGCGGCGCAGGGCTTGCGCGTTTTTGATGTGGAGAAGCTTTCAACCCATGGCGGGAGTCTGCGTTACTTCGCCACCGCCGACGCCACGCGGGCAGACATGCCGGGCGTGGTCGCGATGCGCGCCGAAGAAGCCGCGCGCGGCATAGCGGATGATGCCTTCTATCAGGGCTTCAATACGCGGGTTGCGGCGGTGCTTTCCGCCTTCAAGGACTGGCTTGCGCAATGCCGCGCGGCTGGCATGCGGCTTGGCGCTTATGGCGCGGCGGCCAAGGGCAACACCTTCCTGAATGCCGCCGGTGTGACAGCATCGGATTTCATTGCGGTTGCGGATCGCAACCCGGCCAAGCAAAACCGGCTGCTGCCGGGCAGCGAGATTCCGATTGTCTCGCCAGAAGCGCTGCTCGCCATGGCGCCGGATGTCATTCTGATCCTGCCTTGGAATCTGGCCGAGGAAATTTCAGGGCAGTTGCGCGCGGCGGGCTTCAAGGGGCGCTTGGCGATAGCGCTGCCAGAACCGCGCTGGCTGTAAAAAAAAGATCAGGCCGCGTCGCGCCCTTCTTCCACGGCGTGGCAAGCAACCATCGCATCCCCTGCCGGCTTTAATTCGGGCCGTTCCGCCTTGCAGCGCGGCCCAGCAAGCGGGCAGCGCGGGTGGAAAGCGCAGCCGGTTGGTGGGGTGATCGGGCTAGGCACTTCGCCGCCCACCGGAATACGTACCCGCCCTGTCATGTCCAGGTCCGGGATCGCTTCCATCAATGCGCGCGTGTAGGGGTGGCGCGGGCGGCGGAACAGGCTTTCCGCCGGCGCCAGCTCCGCAATGCGGCCCAGATACATCACACCGATCCGGTCACTCACCTGCCGCACCACGGCAAGGTTGTGGCTGATGAACAAATAAGTCAGCCCCATGCGGGACTGCAATTCCTTCATCAGGTTCAGAATTTGCGCCTGCACGGATACATCAAGCGCCGAGGTCGGTTCATCGCAAACCAGGAACTCCGGATTGGATGACAGCGCGCGCGCAATTGAAATGCGCTGGCGCTGCCCGCCTGAAAATTCATGCGGAAACTTATGACCATCAAGCGGCGAAAGCCCCACCTGCGTCAGCAATTCCGCCACACGCGCTTCCTGTGCGGCACGATCAGGCAAAAGCCCAAAGGCGCGAATAGGCTCGGCCACAATATCCCGCACCCGCCAGCGCGGATTGAGCGAGGCATAGGGGTCCTGGAAGATCATTTGCATCCGCCGGCGCTGATCGGATGCGGCGCGGGCTTCGGCCAAATCCCGCCCGTCAAACACCACCTGGCCAGCACTTGGCCGGTAAAGCCCAACCGCAAGCCGCGCAACAGTGGATTTGCCGCAGCCTGATTCCCCCACCAGCGACAGGGTTGTGCCCTTGGGAACAGATAGGTTCAGCCCATCCACGGCGCGCAATAAGCGCTTACCCTCACCCGCAATCACCCGCTGAAGCCAAGGGCGAGAGACATCAAAATACCGCGCGGCATCGCGCAGCTCCAGCATGGGGGCCTCAACCATGATGGGTGCCCTCCCCCGCGTAAAGCCAGCAGGCGGCTTCTGTCGCGCCCGCCGGCAGCAAATCCGGTCTGTCTTGGCTACACCGCGCGAAGGCCTTGGGGCAGCGCGGATTATAGGCGCAGCCTTTCGGGATCGCAGAAAGCCGCGGCATGGCGCCATCAATCTGCGCGAGCCGTTCAACGCGCCGATCCAAGGGCGGGATGGAGCCCATCAACCCAACCGTATAGGGGTGGCTTGCCTGCTTCACGACATTGCGCACGGGCCCGATTTCAGCGATGCGCCCGGCATACATCACGGCCACGCGATCCGCCGTTTCAGCGATAACGCCCATATCATGCGTCACCAGCATCATTGCCGTGCCCTTTTCGCGCGCGAGCGATTTTAGCAGCGCAATGATCTGCGCCTGGATGGAAACATCCAAGGCCGTTGTCGGTTCATCCGCCACGATCAGCCGAGGTTCGGCACATAAGGCCAGCGCAATCACTACGCGCTGGCGCATGCCGCCTGAGAATTCATGCGGGTAGGAATCAATCCGTTGCGCCGCCGCCGGAATGCCCACCAAATCAAGCCAACCAATGGCGCGCTTGCGCGCCTCGGCCGGGGTGATCGGCAAATGGGTTGTCATGGTCTCCGCCAATTGCCGGCCAACGGTGTAGAGCGGGTTCAGCGTGGTCAGCGGGTCCTGGAAAATCGCGCCGATTTCCTTGCCGCGAATGCGGCGCATATCCTCATAGCGGAGGTTATCTATCCGCCTTCCATCCAGAAGGATCTCACCAGCGGCGATACGCCCCGGTGGCTCCAGCAAGCCAATGATAGCGGCCCCGGTCATGGATTTGCCGGCACCTGATTCACCAACCACGCCCAGCACCTCACCGGCGGCAATGGTGAAGGACACGTCATCAATCGCCACAAGCGTGCCGCGGCGCGTTGGGAATTCCACGCGCAAATGGCGCACTTCAAGCAAGGGGTTCTGGCCAGACATTAGCGGAGCTTCGGATTGAGGGCGTCGCGTAACCAATCGCCCAGAAGATTGACGGAAAGCACCATGGCAATCAGCGTGACGCCCGGGAAAATGGTGATCCACCATTCGCCGCTGAACAGGAAGTCATTACCAATACGGATCAGCGTACCGAGTGAGGGTTGCGTTGCCGGCACTCCAACCCCCAGGAAGGAAAGTGTGGCTTCCGACAATATCGCAAGCCCCAGATTGAGTGTGGCGATTACCAAGACCGGCCCCATCACATTGGGCAATACGTGGGAAAGCATGATGCTGGGCGGGGATACGCCAATCACCCGCGCCGCCTGCACATATTCCTTATTGCGTTCCACCATGGTCGAGCCACGCACGGTGCGGGCGAATTTCGGCCATTCGCTGATGCCGATCGCGAAAATCACCACGAACAGCGCGATCTGGTCATGCACTTCGCGCGGCAGAGCAGCGCGCACCACGCCATCAATCAAAAGCGCCACCAGGATGGAGGGGAAGGTCAATTGCACATCGCAAATACGCATCAGCAGCGCATCCAGCTTGCCGCCGAGATACCCAGCCAATAACCCAAGCGTGACCCCAAGCGTGGTCGCGAATAGCGTCGCCGAAAGCCCGACCAGCAGCGAAACCCGCGCGCCATACATGATGGCGGAAAGCATATCGCGGCCCTGATCATCGGTGCCGAGCAGATATTGCGCCTCCCCTTCTTCAATCCAGGAAGGCGGCTTGAAAGCATCGAGCAGATTGAGTGAGGCAAGATCAAAGGGGTTATGCGGCGCGATCCAGGGCGCGAAGAGCGCACCCAATATGCAGATCAGCGCCACCACGGCGGAGATCATGGTGATGGGGGACCGGGTGAAGGACCACCACAAATCACTGTCAAAAAAGCGTCGGAGTGTAGCCGCCATGATCAATGCGCCCCCTGCCCGCGCCCAATGCGCAGCCTGGGGTCCACAGCGTAGTAAAGCAGATCCACGATCAGATTGATGGTGACGAAAAGCGCCGAGATCAGCAGCAAATAGGCCGCCATAACCGGAATATCCGCCTGATTGACGGATTGAATGAACAGCAAGCCCATGCCCGGCCATTGAAACACGGTTTCGGTCACAATGGCGAAGGCGATGATGGCGCCCAATTGCAGCCCGACAATGGTGATCACGGGCACCAGCGTATTCTTGAGCGCATGGCCGAAATGCACCGCCCGATTGGGCAAGCCCCGCGCGCGCGCGAATTTGATGTAATCCGTGCGCAACACTTCCAGCATCTCGGCCCGCACCAGGCGCATGATCAGGGTGAGTTGGAAAAGGCCGAGTGTGATGGAAGGCAGCACGAGCGCCTTAAGGCCGCTCCAGGTCAGGAAGCCCGTGGACCACCAACCAAGCTTCACCGTATCGCCGCGCCCGAAGGAAGGCAGCATCCCAAGCCAGACGGCAAAAACCAGGATCAGCAAAATGCCAATCAGAAACACAGGCAGTGAAACACCAATCAGGCTGAAGGTCAGGAAAAAGCGCGACAGCCAGGAATTGCGATAAAGCCCTGTATAAACCCCCATCGGTACGCCGATCAGCAACGCAACCGATGCCGCGCAAAAAGCCAGTTCAAGTGTCGCCGGCGCGCGTTCCGCGATCAAATCCGCAACGGGCCGCGACAAGCGATAGGAAAGGCCGAATTCGCCCTGCACCGCGTTCCCGATGAAGGTGCCGAATTGCACCCAGAAGGGCCGATCCAGCCCCAGATCCTGCACCAGCGCCTGACGCTGCGCTTCGGTGAAATCCTGCCCGAGCATGATCGCCACCGGATCACCCACATAGGCGAACATGGCGAAGGATATCAGCGCAACTGTCAGCATCACAGGCAGCGCCTGCAAGATGCGGGAGATGATGAAGGCGAACAAAGGGAAAGCTCCAGTAAGCATTTTCAAGCCAAGTGGAATCACTTGGCGACTCGGAAAATGCGACCACACAAAATGTTGCATTTTCAAGCCAAGTGGAGTCACTTGGCGGCTCGGAAAATGCGACCAAACAAAATCTCCAAGCGCGGCGGGCACAAAACCCGCCGCGCCA
>CAMCZJ010000159.1 GCA_945886995.1 Asaia bogorensis | reverse complement strand
TCGGTCGCTTCCAGCTTGGCCTGCATTTCCTGCATGCGCGATTGCATCTGCTGCGCCTGCTTCAACATATTGCCCAGGTTCTTCATGGTCTCTTTCGCCTAAAAATCATCGGGAGGGGTTTCATCATCGCCGTAAGCGGGTTCGGCATCCGGCGGCGCGAAATCGCGCGCATCATCATCGGCGGTCGCGGCATTGCGCGAAAGCCCATAGGCATCAGCCGCGCCATCATGCACCGCCTCAATCGTCGCTCCCGGAAAGGCCGCCAGGATGGCCTGCACCAAGGGATGCGCGCGGGCCGAAGCAAGCCGATCCGCCTCAGCTTCCTTGCCTTGCGCGGCGAGTGTCGGCGCGCCGGCTTCCTGGGTGATGATCACGGTCCAGCGCTGGCCTGTCGCTTCAGTCAGCAGCGCGGTCAATTGCGCGGCCAGATCGCGCGGCGCATCTGCCTCGGGGTTGATTTCAAGCCGCCCCGGCGCAATGCGCACAGGGTGCACACTATGGCGAAGCTGCGCATGCAATAGCGGCTTCACACCGGAAGCGAGTGCGACAATTTCCTGCCAGGTGCTGGGCTGCGCCAGCGCGGTCACGGGCGGGCTGGGCGCTGCTTCGGCACGCACCGGCGCACCGCCGGCCACCGCGCGCAAGCCGCCGCCGCCACCAACTGGTGCCGGGCGAGGCGCGGAGCCTATTTCCCCAGCATCGGTCAGGCGCTTCACCAAATCGCCCGGTGTTGGCATATCCGCCACATGGGCAATGCGGATCAGCACCATTTCCGCCGCAGCGCGACGGTCAGCGCCTTCAAGCTGCAATTCGCCAATGCCCTTCAGCAGCATTTGCCAGGTGCGGCCAAGCACTGGCACGGAAAGCCGCTGCGCCAAGGCAGTACCACGCACGCGCTCAGCTTCCGGCAGGGAACCATCCTGGCGCAGCGCGGGGGCCGCGCGAAAGCGCGTCAGCAAATGGCAAAGCTCGGCCAGATCCTGCAAAATGACCAAGGGGTCAGCGCCCAATTCATGCGCGCGATCCATGATGCCAAGTGCGGCGGCAATATCTCCGCCCATCAGCGCTTCCATCAGATCAATGATCATGGCGCGGTCCGCCAGGCCCAGCATGTCGCGCACCGCTTCCGCGCGCACTTCCGCCGCGCCGGATTGGCCAATCGCTTGATCCAGCAGAGAAAGCCCATCGCGCACGGAACCATCGGCAGCGCGCGCAATCATGGCCAGCGCATCGGCTTCCGCCGTCACCGCTTCCTTGTCGCAAATCCGCGCGAAATGCTGCGCCAAGCTATCCTGCGGCACACGGCGCAACGCGAAGGTCTGGCAGCGGCTGCGAATGGTAATCGGCACCTTGCGCAATTCTGTTGTCGCCAGAATGAACGTCACGCCTGATGGCGGTTCTTCCAAAGTCTTCAGAAAGGCGTTGAAGGCAGCACCTGACAGCATATGGCATTCGTCAAGGATGAACACCTTCTGCCGGCCTTGGCTCGCGCGGAAGCGGAGCGCTTCGCGCAATTCCCGCACATCATCAACGCTGTTATTGGAAGCGGCGTCCAGCTCCACCACATCCGGATGACGATCTGCGAGAATCGCCTTGCATTCCGGGCAAACACCGCAGGGGTCCGCCGTCGGGCCGCCCTTGCCATCCACGCCAATGCAATTCAGCGCGCGGGCAATGATGCGCGCCGTGGTGGTTTTACCGACGCCGCGCACGCCCGTCAGCAAAAAGGCGTGATGCACGCGCCCTTGGGCAAAGGCGTGGCGCAAAGTGCGCACCAACACATCCTGCCCGATCAGATCATCAAAGCTGGTGGGTCGGTATTTCCGCGCCAGCACGCGGTAACCCGGCTGTTCGGCTGGCTTCGCCACCGGGGCGGGTGCTGGCGCGTGCGGAGGCGCCGGGTCACCGAAAAGCCCTGGGCCTTCTGGCGCCGGCGGCTCGGGCAGGGCTGCTTCTTCCGGCGTGTCATCGCCAGGCGCGGGAAGCGGTGAGCCGAACATATCGGAAGCCATGGCGCGGGCGGTCTCTCGAAAAAGGTGGAAGGCCGGCAAATGACCCGAGCAAGAACCCGTTACGGCTGCTTCCTTCCGGACCTGACCGGGTTGGCGAGGAGCCCGTCCACCGCCGACCTTCCGACAGCACCATATCATGTCCCTATGCCCCAATGCCAATGGGGGGGGGCTTGGTTGCCCAGCGCCGGGCCGCGTGGCAGGGTCTGGTTTATGCTTTCGATCCCCGCCAGCCGACCCAATGCCTATACGGGCAGCCCGCTAGACCGGGCATCCCACCGCCGCGAAGACGCCGCCTTCATTGAAGCGGCGCTCGCTGATCCCAATACGGTTTTCGCCCCCGTCTGGCGTGCCCGCAGCCTGATGCGCGGCGTGGCCGAAGGCGCACCCCAGGCCGTTTTGCTGACCGGGGAGGCTGCCGGCGCTCTCCGCATGGCGGGCGGGCCCTGGGCTTGGCTGGGTGAATGGGAGGGTCGGCAGGTCTTCGCCGTGGATTGTTCCACGGCGGATGACCCGATTCCCCTGCTGCCGGCGGAATTGGGTGTATTTGCTGATCTGCGCCAAGTGGCCGGGCTGCTGCCGCCTGGGGAAGCCAGCGTGCTGGCCCATGCGCGCGGCCTGATGCATTGGCGCACCAAGCATCGGTTTTGTGGCGTTTGCGGCGGCGTTTGTGAACCGCGCAGCGCCGGCAATGCGATGAGCTGCACGGCCTGCAATACGCAACATTTCCCGCGCACCGACCCCGCCGTGATCATGCTGGTGGTACGTGGCGATTCCTGCTTGCTGGGCCATTCGCAGCGCTTTCCGAATACCACCATGTATTCAACGCTGGCCGGCTTTGTGGAACCAGGCGAAAGCCTGGAAGAAGCGGTGCGGCGAGAGGTTCAGGAAGAAACCAATGTGCGGGTTGGCGCGGTGCGCTATCATTCATCCCAGCCCTGGCCTTTTCCTTCTTCCATCATGCTTGGCTTCCATGCCGAGGGGCTGAGCGAGGAAATCACCATTGACCCTGAAGAACTGCGCGATGCGCGCTGGTTCAGCCGGGATGATTTGCGCAATCATCAGCAGCTTGGTTTTTCCCTGCCGCGCGTTGATTCCATCGCGCGTCGGCTGATCGAGGATTGGTTGGCGTCATGAAGACTATGGCGGCATTGCTGGTGGCCTTGGCGATAGCGGGCTGCGCGAGCCAATCGCGGGAGGATATCTTCCCGCCCGATACCAGCGAAGATGCTGCGGCTTGCCGGGAAGAAGCCCGGCGCGACCCGGCGCTCAGGGATTTGCGGCATAGCATTTTCATCGGCTTTCAGGCGCAGGAAGAGGCGCTCCGCAACGAAATCGTGACCACACAACGCCGGACCTATTTTGAATGCATGGCGCTGCGCGGCCATGCGCGCCAGGGCGGGGTGGAACGCGTTAGGCGCTAAAGCTCTTTAAGCTGCGGATTATCAAAATCCGGCCGCCGGGCGCGGGCCAGGGCCCCGCGCAGCGCATCGGCCAATTCGGTCTTTTCCGGCCCTGAGAGGTGCCGACCAATCTCCAAAACCCGACCACGGCTTTTGATCCATAGGCGCCCGCCGCGCGGTGCGGCTTCATCCCATTCCACCTTGGCCCAATAGGCATCCAAGACGCTGCGCACCACGCGCCCGCGATGATCCACATGGCGGATGGAAAGCCCGGCATCTGTCAGCAGCACCATTTCGCTGATCCGGCGTGATGCGCGAGCATGCCACAGCAGCAGTGCCAGCGACGCACCCACTTCCAGCCCGATAAAGGGCAGCACCGGCCAGGCACCAAGGGCGAAGAAGACACCCGCCGGGATGGCCGCCGCGAGAATGAGCAGCCCCGCCAGCACGCGAAAGCCCCGCACGGTGAAACTTTGCGGTGGGGTTGAGATTGCTTCGAACAGAATGGTCTCTCGGGGGGGTGCCATCGCGGTGCAGTCTAGGTCAGAATGGCGTTGTAACGCCATGCCCCAAGCCAAGCCCGATCACGGATCTGCCCGCGCCCCGCGCCGCGCCCGCCTGATGTCGAAAGACCAAGCCGAGGCTTTTTTGCGTGCCCTGGCCCAGGGCAACCCCGCGCCGGAGACTGAGCTTTTCTACTCGGATCATTTCTCCCTGCTGGTGGCGGTGGTGCTGTCTGCGCAAACCACCGATGCGGCGGTGAATAAATGCACGCCGGGGCTATTCGAAGCCGCACCTACCCCAGCCGCCATGGCGGCGCTGGGCGCTGAAGGCGTCGCGCCTTTCATTCGCAGGATTGGGTTATGGCAGGCCAAGGCGCGCAATGTGGCGGCTTTGGCGGCGCAGCTTGTGGAACGCCATGATGGGCAGGTGCCGTCAGACCGCGCTGCCCTGGAAGCCCTGCCTGGCGTGGGGCGCAAAACCGCCAATGTCGTGCTGAATGTCGCCTTTGGGCAGAATACCATGGCGGTGGACACCCATATCTTTCGCCTCGGCAATCGGACGGGCCTGGCGCCGGGCAAGACCACGCGCGCGGTGGAAGAGGGCTTGGTCAAGCGCTGCCCGCCTGAATTGCTGCGCGATGCGCATCACTGGCTGATCCTGCATGGGCGCTACATCTGCAAGGCGCGGGCGCCGGAATGCTGGCGCTGCCCGGCGCGGGCTTTCTGCAATTACCGGGATAAGGTGCTGGCGCCGCCGGTTTAGCGTTGCGCCTTGCCTTGCCGCCTCGGCCCTGCCGTTCCATCCTGCGCGCCATCTAGAAAGGAATGCCCCATGGAAGCGCCCGTACTTGTTGAAATCACCGATGACATTGCGCTGGTCACGCTAAACCGGCCCGAATCGCGCAATCCGCTCGATCCTGAAACCCAGGATGCCTTGATTGCCACCTTCATGAAGCTGGATGCGGAAGCCAAAGCGCGCGTTGCGATCCTGACGGGTGCGGGCAGCGCCTTTTGCGCCGGCGGCAATGTGCGCCGCATGGGTGAGGCCGCGAGTGGTACCACGGAACGCACACCGGCCCAGGCGCGCGGCTATTATCGCCATGGCATTCAGCGCCTGCCGCGCATGTTTGAACAATTGGAAATCCCCGTCATCGCTGCGGTGAATGGGCCGGCCATGGGTGCGGGCTGTGACCTGACTTGCATGTGTGATTTGCGCATTGCCGGACAATCCGCCCGCTTCGCGGAAAGTTTTGTGAAGCTTGGCATTATCCCCGGCGATGGCGGCGCCTGGCTGCTGCCACGCGTGGTAGGCTTTGCCAAGGCGGCTGAAATGTCGCTAACAGGTGATGCGCTTTCAGCCGATCAGGCGCTGGCTTATGGGCTGGTGTCTCAGGTGGTGCCGGATGCGGAATTGCTGGACGCAGCGCGCGCGCTGGCGCGGCGCATTGCCGCCAATCCGCCCCATGCCGTGCGCATGGCGCGTCGGCTATTGCGGGAAGCCTGGAACAACCGGCTTGATTCCGTGCTTGAGATGTCTTCCGCCATGCAGGCGGTGGCGCATACCACGGAAGACCATAAGGAAGCGCTGGCGGCGATGCGCGAAAAGCGCAAGCCGACCTATAAGGGCGCCTGATCCTTGTTCATGCCGGGGCTGCTTGCTGGGCGGCGCGCGCTGATCACCGGTGGTGGCACCGGGCTCGGGCGCGCCATTGCTCGGCGCTATCTACAATTGGGCGCACGCATCACGATTTGCGGGCGGCGTCTGGCGGTGTTGCAAGAAACCGCGGCAGCGTTGCGCGCGGAAATCCCCGGTGCGGATATCACCGTGCACGCCTGCGATATCCGCGATGCTGCGGCGGTGGAAGTGATGCTCGACACGGTCTTTGCTGAAGGCGCGCCCGATATCCTGGTGAATAACGCAGCGGCGAATTTCCTGGCGCAGACGCATAGGCTTTCCGCGCGTGCCCTGGATGCGGTGCTGGCCACCACGCTGCATGGCGCGGCCTATTGCACCATGGGCGTTGGGCGGCGTTGGATTGATGCGGGGCAGCCCGGTGTGGTGCTGAGTATCCTGACGCTGTCTGCCTTGCAGGGTGCGGCCTTCACCGTGCCTTCTGCCATGGCCAAGGCCGGCGTTTTGGCGATGACGCAAAGCCTTGCGGTGGAATGGGGCCGCCATGGCATTCGGCTGGTCGCGATTGCGCCCGGCACTTTCCCGACTGAAGCGGCGGTGGCGCGGCTCCGCCCTGGTGGTTTGGATCATGGTGATGTGCCGCTGAACCGGGCTGGGCGGCATGAGGAATTGACCGATCTTGCTGCCTATCTGGTTTCAGAAAATGCTGGCTACATCACGGGCGAATGCGTGGTGATTGATGGTGGGCGGCGTTATCTCGGCGGGGCGCGGGCTGGCGTGCGAGACATGTTGGCCTGGGATGATGCAGCCTGGGAAAGACAGCGCGAAAAGACACCAAAGAAATGACCGAAGCCTTCACGGAAATTCTCTACTCAATTGCGGACCGCGTCGCGACCATCACGCTTAATCGGCCAGAGCGTATGAATGCCTGGTCCACGGTGATGGAAGCCGAAACCCGCGCGGCCTTTGCGCTGGCTGTGGCGGATGATGCCGTGCGCGCCATTGTGCTGACCGCAACCGGCAAGGGGTTTTGCGTTGGCGCCGATGTTTCCGCCATTGCCACACGCGGCGCAGAGCGCCCGACCTATGCGGGGGTGACGCCGCCTCCCGGCGATGCACCTCCGAGTGAGGATTTCGCGCGGCGCTATTCCTATATGCTCAATATCGGCAAGCCGGTGATTGCGGGCATTAATGGTGCGGTGGCGGGGGTTGGGCTTTGCCTGACGCTGTTTTGCGATATCCG
>CAMCZJ010000158.1 GCA_945886995.1 Asaia bogorensis | reverse complement strand
AAGAGCCGCAAATGAGATAGCATGAAATTAAAGCAGATTAGAGCCTGCCCTTCAGGGGGGATGACCGAATTTTCTGCCGCCATATACAGGCCGCTTTCCCGTTCCGGCTCAACCGCCGAGGCGGGGCCGATGGTAGCTACGTTGGGCTTAGCAGTTTGAATGTTTGGAGGCTGCGCCAGCACCGTGCTGACATTAGCCTGAACTGTCAGATAGATGGCTATCAGCGTGACACCAAGGAGTTTCTGCATAGGCGTTCTCCGAGATTGTTGCGGCACCCAAAGATGAACTGTGGGCCGCCAGGCCTTCCACCGCTTCCATGAATTGCGCGCCTTCGGACTGCATGACGAAGGTGACGGCATCCCCATGGGCGCCGCAGCCGAAGCAGTGGAAGTGGTCGTCATAAACGTAGAAGGACGGCGTCTTTTCCCCATGAAAGGGGCAGCAGCCCTTCCAATTGCGCCCAGATTTGAGCAGCCGCGTCTTCCGCCCGATCAGACCGGGCAGGGGCGTGCGGGCGCGAAGCTCATCAAGGAAACCGGGGGGCAGGGCCATGGCGGAGGGGTAGGATATACCTTTGGGGGGAAAAGTGGACTCAAGCGGAGGCGCGAAAAAATACACCCCTATAAATCAAGCCCCCCTGAAATCGTCTTGATAAATTCAGCACGAAGTTAGAGATAACGATCCCAAGGTTTCAAACCAACCAACCCAAAGTCCCAAGGCTAACAGACTTCCAGGGTTTTTACCCGCACAACCTCCTAAGGTTGCAAAAATACGAAGCCATACAAAGCAATCTTGGATTTAACATCATCCAAAACAGGTTGTCTCTTAGACTGAGCAGTCTCCTGCGCCTTCTTCTTAAGTTCTGCTACGTGGGGATGTAGTTGTTCAAGTTCGTCCATTGATTTACCTCCTTGGTTATAAATTGGGTTTGAGGGCTTTGTGAACTATCGGGGATATGGTTTCTAGGCTTATCCCTCTTTTCTTCGCATTTGGTGATTCCAGCCAATCACGAAGTAGTTTTGCTCCCTTTGAAGCATTACAGCCGACACAGCACAAAGCAATGTTGTCCGTTGTCGCTATATTTATATCATTGATTATGTGTTCCCAAGATGGCTTGAATTTCCTCTCAGCAGTGAAGACAACACCACAGTAAACACACTCTGTGTCTCTCTCTAACACTGCTTGTTCAACTTCCTTTGGTATGCCCCATCTGTTCGCCATACTTCTTTCTCTTGGGTCATAAACCACCCATCAATGATAGCAAGATTTCTTCCTAGTGGAAAAAGCAAATTTTTTCGTGGGGGAAGATTTCAGACAACAAAAAACCTCAAACCAGTGCTGGCATAGGATCCTGCCTAGGTTATCATGCTGAATTTATCAACACGTTTTCAGAGGGGCTTGCCCTATAAATAGGGAAGTTGTTTTGGGGTCTGCGGGCTGGTTTGCACCCCACCACCAAGGCGGCTATCCCGGCACACCCGAATTTTGAAGGAACGCGACCATGACCCCCGCCGAACGCGCCGCCGTGCAGGCGCATCTGCGCAAGCTTTTCAGCAACCCCCGCATTCAGGTGACCGCGCCGGACCGCCCCAAGGGCAGCGTGGAGCTGAAAATCGGCAATGAGTTTATCGGCACCGTCCATCGTGATGCGGAAGATGGCGATGTTTCCTATGCCGTGCAGATCGTGGTGCTGGCGGAAGATTTGCAGGATAGTGACTGAAGCGCCTGGGGGCGCGGGTTAGCCCCCCAGCCGGGCCTTCACCATCGGCCCGGCCTTGGCCATATCCAAAGCCGCGGCGTGGCGGGATTTCAGCACCGCCATCACCTTGCCCATATCCTTGATGGAAGCCGCACCCGCTTCCGTCACCGCCGCATCAACCGCGGCGGCCATGGCGGCATCATCCATCTGCTGCGGCAGGAAGCCTTCAATCACGGCGATTTCGACTTCTTCCTTGGCCGCCAATTCAGGGCGATTGCCCTGGCGGTACAATTCCACACTCTCTCGCCGGGATTTCGCCATGCCGCGCAGCATGGCGATGATCTGATCATCAGGCACGCCCGGGTCCTGCGGCGTCTTGCGCGCGGCGATATCCGTATCCTTCAGCTTGGCCATGATCATGCGGATGGTGGAGGTAGTGGCCGCATCCTTGGCCAGCATCGCGGTCTTCAAGGCATCGGTAAAACGGGCGCGGAGTTCCATGGGGTATCCTTCAGTCTTGAGCCGCGCTTATAGCAAAGCGGGGCGGGCGGGCCAGGGTAGGGGAGTTTAGGCAGTCCTACTGGCTTTAGCCGGGCGCGAGCAACACTTGCTTGACAGGAACGGTCAAAGTTAATATTCATTACAAATGGAGGTTTATCATGCGTCGCTATAGAATTTTCGCATTTTTTTTTCTGGCATTTTTTCTTGTTGCCTGTGCCGTTGGGCCAATCACAGAGCGCGTCTTTACATCCAACTTCCAGGGGAGCGTGCAGCGCGTATTGATTGTTAACACCTTAGACCCCGGGACGCACGAGGATACAGTTGCCAGCTTTCGAGAAGAGATGCGTCGCGCTCTCGGGGCCTGTGGCATTGAGACGTCAGACCTCAATTTGCACAGAATGATGCTGAACCGAGTCGCGACCATGAACGCTGCGGTATCATCCTTCCGCCCCGACTTGATCTTGACCATAGCCATTACGGGAACAGTCGTGAGATGGCCATCATCTCACCATACATTTCAGGTCACTGCAGCCCCACCAGGCGGTGAGCCAATTTTTCAAGTCTTCAACTTTGTCATGCATGCAGGTGGCGCGACTCTCGGTAAAGGCCTCGCGGAAAAAATCTTTAACGTAGGCAAAGACCGTATCTTCAGGTCATGTTCAGCAACAGCGCCACGGGCTGCTGGACCTCAATCTTATGAAGCCGCCTTAGAAAAGGGAGAAGCGTGATGGGAAGGGCATTTTGGTTACGTTTAGTGTGTACTTTACCTTTGTTGATGGCCTCGGCATGCTCGATGTACATCAACGCGCCAAAGATCGCATCAAGCAATGCTGACCCGCGTTTTGCGGGTGAAATTCGAAGTATCGCCATTCTTTCCAATGTGGCCGACCCGGGGCGAGGGCCTGGTTTTGGTGAATCGCTCACTCGTGGATATCAGGAAGCTGCTGCACGCTGCAATGTATCGGTAACGGTAATTGAGGCAGGCGTTGCAGGCGCCCAAGCAACCAATCAAAGCCCTGGTCAGGTGGATGCAGTCCTTGCGGTGCTTCGCACATCGGTCCTTCAGCAGACAACATCGGTTGGAGGAGTCCAGGGCAGACCGATAGCCGTAGAAGCTAACTATCAAGTTACTCTCTCAGAGCGCGCCTCGCGGCGGGAAGTTTGGAAGGCGGAGCTAAATGTCTCGTATCCATACGCTTACGGGCCGCGCGCAGCTGAGGCCGGCGATGTTGCAGACGTTATTTTCAGGCGGCTTGCGCAGGATGGGATTCTACGTAACTGCTCCTTCCCGCCAAAACGCTGAGAGAGATTTGTCAATTACGCAGCAGGATTTGAACTCCCGCATTCGTCTAAATCTCTCGTAGCGGCAACGCCCGCAGTCAGCTTTGTTGGCTGGGGAACGCCAGTGAAGTAGGCACAATCAAGCTGCCCGAATCGCCTCAATCAATTTCGGCTCACGCGCCAGCAGCTTCATCAGCAGTAGCGTTGGGCGGCTTGGCTGCGCCTCACCATGTTCGTATTTGTAGAAGCTATTGGGCGAACCCGTCAGCAGAAGGCTCGCATCCTTTTGCGTGAGGCCCGCAGCCTTGCGTACCTGCTTCGCCAAATGCTTCACTGATGCAGCATATTTAGCTTTCATTTCCACGAGTGCAGCATCCAGCGGTGCCGCATCAGCACCAAGCAAAACGCCATCGCCATCATCTTCGGGGAACCAGCCCGTGACCAGCACCACGCGGGTCAGGTCCATATAGGCCACAACCTCTCGCCGCTTGCGCCGACGCAGCAGGGCGCCGGTTTCGGGGTGGATCATGGTCTCGGGCGCGGGCGCGGGCATTCTATTTCTCCTTGAAGGTCGCAAGATCATGGCTTCGCTTCCGCTTATCCATGTGTCTTCATGCCACCTTTAAGGTGGTTATGGCAAGCTCTTTTCCCCGCCCTTCGCGCCATAGAAAACCACCCAGGTAGCGAAATCGGCGGAGGTATCCTCAAACCGATGCGCCTCACCCGCGCGCACAAAAAGCGCGTCATGCGGGGCGAAGGCCACACGCTCAGCGCCACGCCGCAACCAGCCGGTGCCGGAAGCGATGATGTAAAGCTCATCCTGGTCATGCGGGGTCTGGGTATCCTCGCCCTTCGGCGCGAACCAGCGCAGTTGCATGGTGCCATGTTCCAGCAGCAGTGCGGAAAGCCGGCCGGGGGCATTCGGCGTTGCAGCGGCCTCGGTCGCCGTGATGAGGGTGCGGGGAGGGGCTTCAGACATTCTGGTTCACCTCAATCATATTGGCGGAGGGGTCGAGCACGTAAATCTGGTGCATCCCCGCCATAGCGTAAACGCCGGCATCGGAAACCAGCACGCCCGCCGCTTCCAGCCTTGCCTTCACCGCCCGCACATCCGGCACGCAAAAGGCCGGGTGCCCGCCGATGGAAGGGTTATGCGCAAAGCGATTGCGATACGCGAAGCCCGCATCCGGGCGGATGATATGCAGCCCGCTATTGTCATCGGCCGTGGTCAGCACGGCCAATTCGGCGGGGTCTATGCTGAAATCCCCGCGCTTGGCCGCAGCGCGCCAGCGCCCTTCCGACATGCCGATAATGTCTGTGTAAAACGTCACGGTTTCGCGCACATGCTGCGCTTGCAGATTGACGTGATGGATATGCCAGGGCGGGGGCGCTGATGGCGCAGCCGCGCGCGCTTGCAGCAGCACCAAAAGATTAAGCGCCGGGTCCAGCGTATAGATCGCCGGCTGACCAAACTCCCCAGGCAACGCCGGCGCATAAGCAAGCCCGGCCTGATCCAGCTTCGCCACTACCGCCGCCAAGGACGCAACTTCAAGCGCCACATACCGCGCGCCAATCGGGCCGAGCAAATCAGCACCAGATCGCGCCAGCGCCACGCCAGGCCGATGCAGTCGCAAGCCGCGCCCGGCTTCGCCAATGAAGCGGGTGCGCGCATCCGGCGCCCGCGCCGCGCCAAGCCCGATCAGCGCGCCAAAGAAATGCGCCGCCGCATCCAGATCATGCGCAATCAGCGATACGTGATGGACGGACCAGGTCATGAAGGGCTTTCCCTGATGGCAATTTCGGGCAGCATCGCTCGCCACATCCTCGGGGGCAACAGGATGGCCAGGGTTCTCACCAGCCCAGCCACAAAGCCCCGATTTGCTGCATTGCGGGAGGAATTTTCCCACCTCGCTCTTTTTCCTTGCCCTGGGAAGTTTTTTCCCGGATAAGCCCGCCTCATGCGCAGTGTTGAAGAGATCGTCGCCCTTTTGGGCGGTTCTGAAGCCGCGGCTGAACGCTGTGGCGTCGGCACGGAAGCTATCCGGAAATGGCGGCAATCAAAGGCCATTCCCACCAAACATTGGCCCGCCATCCTGACCGCGACTGGCCTGACACTTGCCGATATGCCCGGCGCCCCATCTGACACCCCGAAAACGGAGCCCCTTCCCATGGCTGATACCGCCCCCCCTGGCGCCACCGCCTGCCTGGTGCTGGCTGATGGCAGCGTCTTTTGGGGCCGCGGCTTCGGGGCCGAGGGCAAGGCCGTCGCCGAGATCTGCTTCAACACGGGCATGACCGGCTATCAGGAAACCCTGACCGATCCTTCCTATGCTGGGCAGATCATCACCTTCACCTTCCCCCATATCGGCAATGTCGGCACCAATCAGGAAGACATCGAAGCGCTGAGCCCCGCCGCGCGCGGGCTGATTGTGAAGCAGGATGTGACGGAGCCTGCCAATTACCGCGCGACGCGGCATTTGCATGCCTGGCTGGTCTCCCACGGCGTGCCCGGGCTGGCCGGCATTGATACCCGCGCGCTGACCGCGCGCATCCGCGATGGCGGCCCGCCCAATGGCGTTTTGTGCCATCGCGTGGATGGGAAGTTTGATATCGCGGCCCTTCGCGCCGAAGCCGCCGGCTGGCCCGGGCTGGAAGGCATGGATCTGGCGAAGGATGTGACCTGCCGGCAGAGCTATCGCTGGGATGAAACCGAATGGGCCTGGCCCACCGGCTTTGGCCGCCAGACCGCACCGAAATACCGCGTGGTGGCCATGGATTACGGCGCCAAGCGCAATATCCTGCGCTGCCTGGCTTCCGCCGGCTGTGATGTGGTGGTGCTGCCCGCGACCGCCTCAGCCGAGGATATTTTCGCACAAAACCCCGATGGGGTTTTCCTGTCCAATGGCCCGGGTGATCCGGCGGCGACGGGCACTTACGCGGTGCCCGCCATTCGCGCCGTGCTGGACAAGAAGCTGCCGATTTTCGGCATTTGTCTGGGGCATCAATTGCTGTCGCTGGCGCTTGGTGCGCGCACCTTCAAGCTGGCGCGCGGGCATCGCGGCGCCAATCAGCCGGTGAAGGATTTAACGACGGGCAAGGTGGAAATCACCAGCCAGAATCACGGCTTTGCAGTGGACCCGGAAAGCCTGCCGGGCAATGCGAAGGTCACGCATATCTCTCTGTTTGACGGCACCAATGAAGGCGTGGCCGCGACTGATCGCCCGGCCTTTTCCGTGCAATACCACCCGGAAGCGAGCCCCGGCCCTTCCGACAGCCATTATCTGTTTCATCGCTTCGTTGAAATGATCGAAAGGGCCAAGG
>CAMCZJ010000157.1 GCA_945886995.1 Asaia bogorensis | reverse complement strand
ATCACCGCCCTGCGACATGCCTTCAATGGTGCCGAGTGACTTGCCTTCGGATTCCACCGCCAGCATCAGGCAGGCGCAAATCAGGCGGCCATCCACGGTGATGGAACAGGCGCCGCAATCGCCGGTGCCGCAGCCTTCCTTGGCACCGGTCAGGCCAAGCGGGCCGCGCAGCGCATCCAGCATGCTGTCATGCGCGTCGCACAGGAACTCCATCGGTTCCCCGTTAATGGTGGTCGAAACATGCATTTTGGACATCAGATCAGCTCCGGCTGGCGCGTTCGGCGGCAATGGCGACGGCGCGCTTCAAGAGCACGCCGGCAACCTTGGTGCGATAGGCAATGGTGCCACGCTTGTCATTGATTGGGCGGCAAGCGGCGCTGCAAGCAGCAGCAGCAGCGGCCAGGGCGGCGGGTTCAAGCTTGGTGCCGATCAGCGCCTTGGCGGCATCTTCCACCAGCATCACGGTTGGCGCCACGGCGCCAAGGCCGATGCGGGCGGCGGTACACACGCCATCCTTCATCGTCAGGCTGACACCGCAGCCCACCACCGCGATATCCATTTCCGTGCGCGGAATCATGCGCAGATACGCATCGCCCGAACTGGCGGGGCGCGCGGGCAGGGTGAAGCTCACCAGGATTTCACCGGGGGCGAGGTTCGTCTTGCCCGGGCCGGCGGGGAAGGCTTCGACTGGCATCTGCCGGCGGCCCTTCGGGCCCTGCACCGTCACCACCGCACCAGCGGCGATCATGGCCGGCACGCTGTCACCGGCGGGCGAGCCATTGCAGAGATTCCCACCCGGGGAGGCGCGGCCCTGCACCTGCTTCGAGCCAATCAGGTTCACGGCTTCCAGCACACCCGGCCACACCGTGCCGAAGCGCGGGTGATCCGCGAGCGAAACAGCGGATACCGCCGCGCCAACGGTAAAGCTGCCATCGGCATTTTCCGTAATGCGGTTCATTTCGCCGATTTTCTTGATATCAACAATCAAGCCAGGGGTGGCGACGCCGGCGCGCATCTGCACCAGCAGGTCCGTCCCGCCCGCCAGAATCCGCGCAGCCCCCTGGGCCGCGGCAAAGGCGCTGACCGCTTCATCAAGCGTCTGCGGCGCCAAATATCGAGTATCCGTCATGAGCTTTCCTGTCGTCCTTGCCTTGCCTGTGACACCCCGGGTCAGGGGGCCATTCTTCCTCAGGCACTTAGATTGGGCCAAGGCTATAGTGGCGCGCAAGATCGGCATAGCCCCTGGCCGGCAATTGGGCGTTATGGGAGGGGGGCCGTGGCCTGGATGGCCGGAAGGCGGCCAAAAAAAAGCCCGCCATCACGGGCGGGCTTCGTTGGTTCGCTGGGTGTGTGCCTTCAGGCGGCGAGCTTTACCTCACGCCCAGCGGCTTTGATCGCCGCGCGTACCGCCGCGATCAGCCGATCCACGGCGGCGATGTTTTCCGCATGCTGGTCAAAGGCCAGGCCAATGCGCCCGCCTTCAATCAAGACCACGCGCGCAGGTATCGCGGCACCGGCACCGGCCAAGGCAAGCTCCATCACCATTCCCACCGTGAAAGCGCCAGTGGCTTTCAGGCTGGCGCCATCGCGCGCAATTTCGACCAGATGGGCTTCCTCAGCATGGCCACCCTTCGCGGCAATCAGCATCTTGGTATCGGCGCCATCCACCCTTTCCCAATCGGTGCGCATGCCGGTCAGGAAGTCATCAACCTGCGCACCTAGCCGCGTGGTAACATCGGCAACCGTTTCAGCCGCACCCTTCACCGTGCCGCTGGCCGTGCGGGCACCTTCGGCAACATCGGAAACCTCACGCATTGCGCGTGCAGCTTCGTCATTCTGCTTCGCCACCGCCTGCACACTGGCCGAGATATCGCGCGTCACCGCATCCTGTTCTTCAACCGCCGCGGCAATCGCGCTGGCCACGCCATTCACGCGCTGAATGGCCTTGGACACTTCTTCCACCGCGCCCACCGCATCGCCCGTTGCGCCCTGAATGGCGCTGATCTGGGCGCTGATCTGTTCTGTGGCGCGGGCGGTTTGCGCCGCCAGCGTCTTCACCTCAGATGCCACAACCGCGAAGCCCTTACCCGCATCACCGGCGCGCGCGGCTTCAATGGTGGCATTCAAGGCCAGAAGATTGGTCTGCCCGGCGATATCGGTGATCAGGCGCACCACATCACCAATCTGATCGGCTGATTCGGCCAGGCCGCGCACGGTGGAACCTGTGGCATTGGCGCGTTCCACCGCATCCTGTGCCGCCCGGGCCGCTTCTGCCACCTGGCGCGAGATTTCGCTGACAGAGGCAGTCATTTCCTCGGTCGCGGCGGCAACGGCGGAAAGATTGCTGGAGCTTTGTTCCGCACCATCCGCCGTATCAGCAACGCGATTGCGGGTTTGTTCGGTCGCGGATGCCATAGAGATGGAGGCATCACGCATGCCACCTGCGGAGTCGCGCAACCGATCCATGATAGCAGCAACCGAGCCACCGAATTCCTGCGTCAGACTTTCAACGATGGCCTGGCGCCGATCCCGCGCCGCGCGTTCAATCGCAGAGGCGGCTTCAAAGGCTGCATTGGCTTCGGCCTGCTCACGGAATTTCTCCAGCGCATTGGCCATGATGCCGACCTCATCACTGCGGCCACGGCCTGGAATTTCCAGCGCGGTATCGCCCTTTGCCAAACGCCCCATGGCGCCAGCCATATCCGTGAGAGGCCGAGCAATGCGCTGCGCTGCAAACAATGAGGCCGGAATGGCAAGCGCAAGCACCGCAAGCGCAGCAAGCCCGATCAACCACATGACCTTTTGCATAGCGGCATCAAAAGCCGCGCGCGGCAGGGCGATCATCATGGCACCAGCGGCATTGCCGCTTAAATCACGCAGCGGTTGAAGCGTGATGACATGTGGGCCCTTGCCGGGCAGTGTTACTTGCTGACCGCTGATCGCTTCGCCTTGGCGCTGTGCATTCAGCACCGCTTCCGGAAGATCATCAGCCTTCAGTCCTTCAACCGTGCTGGTGACTAATTGCCCTGCTCCGAAAAGCGCAGCCTCACCCGCGGCCAGCTTGCCAAGTTCTGCAACCACCGCCGGCGTCAGGCGCGTTGCAACCTTGATGGTGCCGATGATGCGGCCTTCGGCATTCTTGACCGGGAGCGCGGCGCCTGTCGCGAATTGGCCGGTCGTCGGTGAAACCTCGCTGCCCAGCAAAGGAGTTCCCCGCAGTGCCGCAGCAACATCCGGCACCCGGGATTTATCATCGCCAAAGCGTGTCGGCGCATGCCCACGCATCATGATACGCCCAGAAGTATCGGTGATTTCCAGCACGGCTACTGTCGGGTCTAGGGCACGCAGCCCGGCAAAGGCGCTGACCAGAACATCGCGCAGCCGCGCAGCATCATTGCCCGCCATGGCGCTTATGAGATCGGGGCGCGCCGCGATATTTGCGGCATATCCCGACATGCGGCGGGCGGAATTGTCCAATTCACGTCCCGCCAGAGATGAGGCGCGCGTGAGCGCCTGGTTCATCTGATCTTCATGATCGCTTTCCACCGCCCAAAAGGCCCCAGCAGCGGCCAGCAGGCCAGCGAAGATAGCGGGCACAAGACCCAGCATGAGCAAGCGGGGGCGCAACCCCGAAAAACGACGCGCAACGACAGCCATGGAAAATCCTCCAGCAACAACTGGGGACATCATCGCTGAAGGGAATGAAAAAAAAGTTTCAGTTTTGTGACACGCGCCAAGATTGCATAAAATTTAGCTATATCGCCGCTTCACGCAGCATCATGCGCGCGTCACCATGCCAAACCTTATCAAATCGTTGAAGCCAGCGATCCGCTTGCGTTTCACCCGTGGCTAAAATTGCATCAAGTGGGTCAAGAAATAGCGCTTCATCCAAGCCACGCGCATTCAGCCCATCACGCGCAATCGCCAGCACATCGCGCCCGACATCGCGCAAGCTCCGCCCCTGAATGGTCGCTGTCAGGCCCTGTTGCGGCACCGCTTCACGGAGCGCGCGGATTTCCGCGAGGCTCCACCCCCGCGTCAGCGCCCGCGCTGCCTTTTGCGCGGCATCATCATAGATCAAGCCCACCCAGAAGGCCGGCAGTGCATTCAGCATGGAAGGCGCGCCGGCATCAGCACCGCGCATTTCCAAAAAGCGCTTCAACCGCACATCGGTGAAGACCGTGGTTACATGATCGGCCCAATCGCCCATGGTGGCGGATTGGCCGGCCAGCTTTTCAGCGCGGCCTTCCAAAAAGGCGCGGAAGCTCTGCCCCGCCGCATCCAGCCATTGGCCATCGCGCATGATGAAATACATGGGCACATCCAGCACCCATTCGGCAAAGCGTTCAAAGCCGAAGCCATCTTCAAACACCACGGCGGGGATGCCGGTGCGGTCCGGGTCCGTATCTGTCCAGACCCGGGCGCGGAGGCTCCGATACCCGTTCTTCTTGCCCTCAGAAATCGGTGAATTGCCAAACAGCGCGGTCGCCAGCGGTTGCAGCGCGAGGGAGACGCGAAGCTTTTCCACCATATCCGCTTCATCGCCGAAATCGAGGTTCACCTGCACCGTGCAGGTACGCAGCATCATATCAAGGCCCATGGCACCGACGCGCGGCATATATTGGCGCATGATCGCGTAGCGGCCCTTGGGCATCCAGGGCATATCCTCTCGCTTCGCCCGCGGATGAAAGCCAATCGGCGCAAAGCCAAGGCCCAAGGGCGCGGCGACTTCCCGCACCTCCTCCAAATGGTCGAAAAGCTCGGCGGCCACTTCATGCAGATTGGCCAAGGGCGCGCCGGAAAGCTCAAACTGCCCGCCTGGTTCCAGGCTCACGGAAGCGGCGCCGCGTTTCAGGCCAATCGGGTTGCCGCGATCGAGTATCGGCTCCCAGCCCTTCGCCATCAGCCCTTCCAGCATGGCGCGGATGCCCTGGGGTTCGTAGGGCGGCGGCGTATAATCCGTCAGGCGGAAGCCGAATTTTTCATGCTCGGTGCCGATGCGCCAGGCGGATTTGGGCTTGCAGCCAGCCGCGAACCATTCCGCCATTTGGCGGGTGGAGGTGATGGGCGTGGGATCGGACTCGCCGGGATTGGACATCAAAACCTTCCAGGGGCGCCGCCGGGACGACGCAAAACAGTATCAGGACCAGTCACCCGCCAGGGCGGCGAGGACCGCAAGCCCCGCAACCGCCGCCGTTTCCGCCCGCAGGATGCGGGGGCCAAGGCCGATGGGCTTAACAAAGGGGTAGCTTCGGGCGGCGTCAAGTTCGGCGCGGTCAAAGCCACCTTCCGGGCCGATGATTAGCCCAAGCGGCAGGCGCTGCCCAGCAAGCGCTTGCGGCAAGGCGGGTGCGCCGGTGCGCTCGGCTGCGATGAAAAGCGGCACGCCATCCCAGGAAGCGAGCGCAGCATGCAGGGGCATGGCGGCGTGGATCACGGGCAGGCTGAGCCTTTCACATTGCTCCGCCGCGCCGCGCGCAATGGCGGCAAGCCGTGCCTGGTTCACCCGATCCGCGACGCTGCGGCGCGTGAGTACGGGATGGATGGCAGCAACGCCCAATTCTGTCGCTTTTTCCACCAGCCATTCCATGGCATCGCGCTTGAGGGCTGCGACCACCAGGCGCAGATCAGGTGCGGGCGCCGGAGCGCGGCTTTGCACTTCCAGCAGGATGCGGCAGCGATCCTTCCGTAGCGCGGTGATCCGCCCCGCCCATTCGCCATCTTGTGCATTGAATACTGCCACAGCATCCCCCACGCCACGGCGCAGCACGGCGCCCAGATGATGCGCCTGGCCGGGCTCAGCCTCTATCTCAAGGCCGGCGGCAAGGTTGGTTTCAAGATGAAGGCGCGGGGTGGACATGGCGGGTTTCCATCCCTCTTTATAGACCCATGAGTGGCCATACCGATATCCGTGCCGGCGGCTGGGTGGCGCGCCTGCCGCAGGCTTGGCGCCCCTATGCGCTACTGATGCGCCTTGATCGGCCCATCGGGTCATGGCTGCTGTTTCTGCCAGGTCTTTGGGCCTTTGCCCTGGTGGCGCCGGATTGGCGGCAGGGGCTGTGGCTGACTGCGCTGTTTGGCCTGGGGGCGGTGCTGATGCGCGGCGCGGGCTGCGTGGTGAATGATCTGTGGGACCGGGATTTGGACCGGCAGGTGGAACGCACGGCGGGGCGGCCACTCGCTTCCGGGGCGCTCCGCGCACGCCATGCTTTGGTGTTTTTGGCGCTGGTGCTGGCGGCGGCTTTGCTGATCCTGCTGCAATTGAACGGCGCGGCGCAGTGGCTGGGCGTGGCTTCGCTGGTGCCAGTGGTGCTTTATCCGCTGGCCAAGCGCGTGACGGATTGGCCGCAAGCGGTGCTGGGCGTCATATTCTCCTGGGCGGCGCCCATGGGTTATGCGGCGGTGATGGGCGGGTTGGATGGCGCGGCCTTGGCGCTGTGGGCCGCGGGGTTCTTTTGGATTTTGGGCTATGACACGATTTACGCGCATCAGGACCGGGAAGATGATGCGCTGGTGGGGATCAGATCATCCGCGCTGCGACTTGGAGAGAAAACCCGGCCCTTCCTGATCCTTTGCTACGGGCTGACCATGGGCTTGCTGGTGCTGGCTGGGTGGCTCGCGGGGTTGGCGCCTTGGTATTTGCTGGGGTTGGCGCTGCCGGGCGCGATGTTGGCGCGGCAGGTGATACAGCTTGATATTGCTGACCCGGCGCTTTGCCTTCGCCTGTTCAAGGCCAATCGAGATGTCGGGCTGGCCATTGCCGCGGCCTTGCTGCTGGGCCGGCTGTGACGCCAGAGGAATTCGTCGCCTCCCAAACGGTGATTTC
>CAMCZJ010000156.1 GCA_945886995.1 Asaia bogorensis | reverse complement strand
CCGCTAAGTGACGCGGGGCTTCAAAACCGGACAATTTCATTAAGGTTGTAGACACTTGCCTCAGTTGTCTAGTCGTACTAGAGGGGGACAGCACAGATTAAGAGGGATTTGCATGTCTTCGCGTCAGCTTCGCGTCGGGCTTTTGAGTTTTGGAGCCTGGCGGTTCGAGGTTTTTGATCAGGCCGCAGGGGGCTGGAAGATTATTCTCCATCCAGCTCCCGGTTCCACTGTTTCACCGCAAACGCTTATCACCGACCATGCCAATGGTCTGGCTGAACTGCTCCAAAAGGCTAAGACATGGGCGATGGCAGGGCATGAGTCTGCCGGATCGAAGGCGAGCAACTAAATCGCCTTGCGGGGCCTGCCGATGGCCTGACGCGGCCTTCCTCAAGCGCCTTGTTGCAAGGCGCGCCCATCACAGCCATCCGCCGCAAGTTGAAGATGACGCAGGATGGTTGGGGCAAGGTCTATCGGGCTTGTCGGCGCGGCGCTTTCCACGGCGGGTGCAAAGCCTACCCCGCTGATCATCAGGAAGGGGCTTTGTTCCGCCACGCCCAGGCCGCCATGCTGACCGCATCCCAGGCGATCTGGCTTGCCCGCTGCGGGCTTGGCGGCAAAGGCAAGTCCCGCGACCCCGAATTCATTGGACGCTGTGTCTGACGCCATGGAAATAGCGCAGAGAAGATGATCCTGCGCCGCATGACCAATCTCGGCGAGGGCGTCACCAGCATGCACCGAACCGACCCAGGGCTGCTTCGCCAGAGAGGTAAGCACGGCATCGGCAAGCGATGCGCGATCCGGGTGCAGATAGACCAACGCCGATGTGCCGTTGGAAACCGAAACAAGGCTTGCGTCATCAATGCCACGTTTCAAGCCAGCTGCCGCCAATTCGGCTTCTATATCCACAACAGCCTTGACGGTTTGATGCCCGTGATCGGAACAGGCGATCAGAAGAATATCTTCACCTGCGTCGCGGCGCGCCTCAACAGCTGCCCGAACCTCGGCAAAACGCGCATCGGCGGCGGCGAGTGCCGCCATTCCCGCAGGCGCCCCAATTGGCGCAGCATGCTGGCTTGCATCGGGCTCTCCCAGCCATAATACCGCGAGCATGGCTTCCCGTCCCGCAAGGGCGCGGTCGAGAAACGCCTGGGTCAATACTGCATCACCGGCGGCATCATGCGTGACAGATTCAACAGCTTCGGCACCCGTCAATTTTCGCAAGCCTGGGCCATGCGACCAGGCCCGATGCAACACCCAGCCATGGCCATCGGGATCATGAGCGCGTGCCGCACCGGGGGAGACGTTGGAAAACAGCATCGCTTCTTGCCCGTTCTGCGCGAGTCTTTCCGACAATGTGGGCACAGCAAGGCAATAGCCACGAATGCGGCGCAAATCATCCATGAAATCGGGACGCCCGACATCATGGGGGATGAGCCTGTCATCTTCCATGAGCGCAATGCTATTTCCCGCGAGCCTGTGCCGAGCCGGCCAGCAGCCAGTGGCAAAGCAGGCAGAGACAACGCGGGTCGCCGATGGGAAAACGGATCGATGGGCTGAAAAGACGGTCGCCATCCCCGCGAAGCTAGCCAGCGCTGGCGTCGTCGCTGGCGAAATCATATCCCGCCGCAGGCCATCCAGTACCACAACAACAACGCGTTTCTTCATGTCCATACTACTTTCACCCGAATTCTTGGTTGCATTCGCTGCCGCGATGGCAGCGCGTGTAATTCCTGATCAACGCCCAAGCGACCTATTGACGCACCATGAGAACCGTCAAAACCGGCCTACATGTCGAAAACTTCCGAAGCATCCACATAATCATGTGTATGAACGACAACCTCAGTTTCCGTAATGCGCACAAGCGCATAGGCGGCCGGCTCGTGGCTCCCAAACACCTTTGTCTGCTCCGCAAAATCCAGAACCACCTGGTGATTCGTCCCGCGCAAGGACGTGAACGGAATGCCATGCCACGACCCTGCGAAGGGGCGATGCAGATGGCCATGGAAGATGTGACGCACACGCGCCCGATGCGGCTCAAGAATATTCCAGAGCGCGTCGGAATCCATGAGCGGGATTTGATCCATGCCAACAATGCCACTTGATGCCGGCGGATGATGCAGGAACAAGAACAGCGGAGCTTCACTGCCACCGAGTATCCTGGCAAGCCAGGCAAGACGTTCGGGGCCGAGCTTTCCTGCATGCGTGCCGACCTCATTGGTGTCCAACATCACAAAAAGTCCCACCGGCGTCTGCAACACCTGTTGCACATGCCCATCCTGCGTTGTGGGGCATTCATCAAAGACGGAGAGAAACGCGCCCCTGTCATCATGGTTGCCGAGCAGAAGATGGCAGGGGAAGGGTAGCGGACGCAGAATATCTTTGAGCGCCTCATAAGCCGCAACCTCGCCCCAATGAGCGAGATCGCCGGTGATCACGGCAAACTCGGCAGGCGCGGCGCAACCAGGCCCATGGCGGCTGATGATGCTTTCAACCGCAGCCTGCAGCCGCACCGCCGGGTCAAGGCCATACAGTTCTTCGCCGGGCGCAACCAGATGAAGGTCAGTCAGATGAATGAATGAGAGAGATGTCATGTCGCTTATTCCTTCAAGATGATGGGGACGGCGCCTCGATAGCGAGGCGCCGTCGCATCAATTCAGCTACGGCGCGGCAACAGCGCCTGCACATCGGCCGCCATGCGCTGCAATGTTGCATCCGCTTCCGCCCGCTTGCCGACCACATTTTGCAGATGGTCATTGATGACATCCGTAATCCGAAGCGCATTCTGGCCGGGGAAGGCATACCAGCCAGTGATGGAATCGGCCTGACGGAAGGTGGTGAGGTGGTTGGGGTTCTCGCGATAGAAGCGCCCCAGCATTTCCTCACGTTCGGCCGGGATGGTGGTGGCGGGCATATAGCCGGTGTGGTTCACCATCATGGTGCCGCCAATGGGACCGGTTGCGAATTTAATGAATTCCCATGCCGCGCGCTGCTTCTGCGCATCACGCGTGAACATCATGGCCACGTTCCCGCCTGCTGGAACTCGCCCATTCGGTGCGGAAAGCGGATAGCGCCCAGTCAGCAATGGGAAGCGTCCGCCAATTTCGCGGTTATAGCGGCCAAGCTGTGCCGTTGACTGCATGGAAATGCCCAGGCGTCCGGAAAAGAAATCAGTGAACATCGTTGCCGGACGAATATCTGGCATCCGCCCTTCATCAACAAACCGACGCAGCGTACGGATGGCGCGAAGCCCCGGTTCCTGATTGAAGGCAACCTGTGTTTCTTCCGCATTCAGCATGGTGCCACCATGGCTGAAGACCAGACCTTGCCAGGACCAGTTGCCGGTGATTGTCCAATCGAAGAACATGCCGGTGGTATTGTCACTTAGGCCCGAGATCGCACGCGAAAGATTGATCACCTCGTCCCAGCTTGAAGGCGGACGCGCAGGATCACCACCCGCGCGGCGCATCAGATCAACATTGTAGTAAAGGATTGGGGTCGAAAGTGCGAAGCCGATCCCGGTTTGCTTGCCGCCAACCTGGCCGAGAGACAGCAGCGTCTCCGAATAGCCCTGCTCCGCAATCTTTGGATCGGCCGTCATGAAGGGGCGCAGATCCACCGGAATGTCGCGCTCCAGCAGCGTACGCTGCCGATTGAGGCCGTGGAAGGCAACATCTGGCAGCGAACGCGTGATGGAATCACGCAGGTTCCGCTGCATGATTTCCTCATAACCTTGTTCGGGCGCGCGCCAATTCACGCGAATATTCGGATTCAGCTTGGAAAACTCCGTGGACACATCTTCCATCAGGCCGCGGAAAAGCTCCGGAATGGAATATTGTGCCGTGAGCTCCACGATATTGGATTGGGCGCGCGCGTAAAGCGGGGCTGAGAGCCCTGCAGCGGTACCAAGAAGCATGTGCCTACGGTTGATCATGATATTTCTCCTGAGGGGTTGGGGGGTCATTTGATGCCTGTCATTGTCACGCCTTCGACAAAGGCGCGTTGCGCAAGAAGAAAGGCCAGCACCAAGGGGGCGGTGACAGCTGTTGCCGCCGCCATAAGGGGGCCGAAGGAAGTGCCGGCTTCCGCGTTCGAGAAGAAGGCGATACCAAGCGGCGGTGTCATCAAGGCCTCATCCTGGACCACCAGGAATGGCCAGAAGAATTCATTCCAATTCCAGATGAAGGATAGACAGGCGAAGGCTGTCAGAGCCGGCATCGCTGTTGGCAACATGATGCGCCAGACAATGGCGAACTCGCCAAGGCCATCCATCCGCGCCGCCGCAATCAGGTCATTTGGTACGGTGCGGAAGAATTGCCGCATCATGAAAATGCCAAAGACGCTGATCGTAGAGGGCAGTATGATGCCTGCATAGGTGTTCAGAAGGTCTAGCTGCCACATGGCAATGTAGAGCGGTATGGCCGGCACTTGGGGCGGGATGAGAAGCGCCAGCACCACGAGGGTGAAACAGGTTTCCCGTCCTGCGAAGCGCAACTTGGCCAGTGCATAGGCCATGGGAAGCGCGGTAATAGCTTGCATCACAAAGATGCAAAATGTCACCAGAAACCCGTTCAGAATAAAGCGCGCCAAAGGCACCCGGGTGAAGGCTGCCGTATAGTTTTCCACCGCATACCATTGCTGCGGCAGGAGGGTGAATTGAGGCGCGAAGACTTCCCCGGGTGGCTTAAAGGAAATGGAGATCATCAGCACGAAGGGGGCAAGCATGATGCCAGCGCCAAGAATAAGCAGCGCGTGACGCAAAATTATACTCAAACGCTTAGCCATAATGCGCACGCCGATCGAGAGCGATGGTCTGGAGCATGGTGAGGCAGAGCGTCAGGATCAGGAAAATGACGGTAATCGCGGCCCCATAGCTTGACCGCAGGAAGGTGAAGCCCTGCTGCACCATGGTATAAAGCAGCACTTCGGTTGCCTTGGATGGCCCGCCTTCAGTGAGCACAGCGACCGTATCAAAGACCTGAAAGCTGCGGATGGCCGTGATTGCGACGACAAATACAAGGGAGGGACCAAGCATGGGCCAGGTGACGCGACGAAAGCGTTCCCAGGCGCCATCGGCACCGTCCATGCCAAGCGCCTCATAAAGATCCTTCGGGATCGCCTTCAGCCCTGCCATGAAAAGGATCATCGCAAGGCCAAGATTCTGCCAGACGCCAATCGCAATGAGGGCAAAAAGCGCCGTATCAGGATTTTGCAACCAATCAGCGGTGGGCAGGCCCAGGGCCCGGAAAAGCTGATTGATGAAGCCAACGGTCGGATGGAACATGAATTCCCAGACCAACGCCATGGCGAGCAGCGTTGACGCGACCGGCAAAAAAAATGCAGCGCGGTAAAAGGCCTTACCGTGGCTGACACTTTCGATCAGCAGGGCGGCAAGAAGGCCAAGAAGCACCGTGGCCGGAACAGAAATACCCACATAGATGATGGTATTCTTGAGCGAGATCCAGAATACCCGATCGCCCCACAGCTCGATGTAATTATCGAGCCCAGCCCACCGAAGGCTTGCCTCGCCAAAGTTCCAATCCGTGAAGGAAAGCAGCACTACGGAAACCGCGGGGCCAAGCAACATTGCCCACATCAGTAGAAAGGCGGGCAAGCTTAGCAGATAGGCAGTCAAGGCTTCTGCCCGCAACAGCCGCGCTGAAGGACCCGTGCTACGCATGAACAGACTCCGCTTCATAGAGCGGGCGCCGCGCACCATCACGGTCGAAAAGAATGGCGCGCCTTGGCAGAATATGGATGGTATCCTGACCGGAAAGGCGCTCGGCTGTCGCTGGGGGAAGGCGAAGAATTGTTGGATCTGGTACGCCTGCAACTTGGCAATGCACCAGCGTTTCCATTCCCAGTTTTTCCATGCGCAATAAGCGAGCCGCAAGCCCATGGCGATTCAATTCAAGCGCTTCCGGGCGTATCCCAAGCAGTGCGGGTCCTGAAAAGCCGCCCGCGTGGAAGGGCAGATGAATGCCGCTCATCATCAGCGCGCTGCGCGATGTAACATCAACTGGCCAAATATTGATGGGCGGGGTGCCAACAAAGCGCGCGACGGCCAGGCTTTGCGGATCGTCATAAAGCGCTTGTGGTGCCGCCAATTGCAGGACGTTGCCCCCTTCCATGACAGCAATTCGATCAGCCATGGCCATGGCTTCCGATTGGTCATGCGTCACATAAATTGTCGTGACACCCAGCCTGCGCGTGAGGGAGACGATTTCAGCCCGCGCATCAGCCCTAAGCCTTGCATCAAGATTGGATAGGGGCTCGTCCATTAGAAAGGCGGCCGGGTGTCGCACCATGGCCCGCGCCAAGGCCACGCGCTGTCTCTGCCCTCCCGAGAGCTGCGCCGGCTTTCGGTGCAGCAGCGCCTCAAGCCCTAAGGGCGCTGCAGTGGCCACTACATCGCGTGAAATCGAAGCCCGCAGGGGACGCGCACCAGGCATTAGCCGGCCAAGAAGCGGGAGGCGTTGAAGCGCAGACAAGCGGCGCATTTCAAGAGGCAAGGCAATATTCGCAGCAACCGTCATGTAGGGGTAAAGTGCGTAGGATTGGAAAACCATCGCCAGATCGCGCGCCTTCGCCGGCAGGGCATCCACCTGCCGATCACCAATGAACACGCTGCCTTGGTCGGCCGTTTCAAGCCCTGCGATGATCCGCAGCAAGGTGGATTTGCCGCAACCAGAAGGACCAAGGATCGCGAGAAATTCGCCATCCCTTACCTCCATCGAGACATCACGCAGAACCTGCGTCGCACCGAATTGCTTCGCAATGTGCCGAAGCATTATCCCGGGCATGAGGCGCCCTCCAATCCAATAACGCCTGGCGGG
>CAMCZJ010000155.1 GCA_945886995.1 Asaia bogorensis | reverse complement strand
GGCATTCTGCGCGGCAAGACCCGCATCAATGGCCGCAACCAGGAAGGTTTCCAGGAAGGGCATGCCGGCGAGTGCGGCACCTTCCTGTTCGCCCAGCCTTTCATTGCGCGAGACATCGGCGATGAAGACCAGGAAGATCGGGCATTGTTCGATATGCCGCTGCCCGCCCGCGATTTCCGCGAGCGCCTTGCGCTTTTCGGGGTCATTGACCGCAACCACGGACCAGGTTTGCAAATTGGAAGACGTCGCCGCCGATTGCGCCGCTGCGATCAGGGATTCCAGCGTGCCTGCGGGCAGCGCATCGGGCCGATAGCCGCGCACCGAACGGTGCGACAGCAAAAGGGCCATGGTGTCGTTCCAGGGGCCGAGCTTGGGTTCGGCGCCGGCGCCGTAACGCGCGGTCAGGGCAGCCGCGGTCGGCAATTGCATACCATCCATTTGGGTAGTCCTTCTCAATGATGGGAACAGGTTAGGCCAGAAAGGCGCAGCAGGAAATCACCCGGCCTGACGCCACCCCGCCGCAGGGTGAGGCGCCGCCAGCAAAGGCCCGGCGCCGAAAAGCTTTTCGCGATAGGTGCCCGGCGTGTAAGCCCGCTTATAGCGCCCGCGTTCCTGCAGCGCGGGCACCAAAAGCCGCACCACATCTTCCAGACATTCGGGGGTGACAGTGCGCGACAGGTTGAAGCCATCCACATCCGCCTGATCCATCCAGGCGATGAGTTCCTCGGCCACTTCCTCCACGCTGCCAACAATAGGCGGCTGGCGGCTGCCGAGCACCATCCGGTCAATCAAGGCGCGCTTGGTGGCGCGCGGCGCGGCGGCGCGCAGTGCCTCCACATTGGAACGGATGGCCTGGCTTTGCCCGGCTTCCGGCAATTCCTCATCCAGGTCAAACCGCGCCAGATCAATGCCAAGCGAGGCCGAAGCATGCACCAGCGCGCCTTCAATGCTGGCGTGCTGGCGATAGTCGGCAAGCTTCGCCTCAGCCTCCGCCCGCGTGCGGCCAATGATCAGCGTGGCGCCGACAAAGACCCGGATCGGGCGCGGCGCGGCGCGGGCGCGCAAATCCGCGACAAGCTTCGCGACATGAGGCTTTGGCCCGCCGTTCAGAAAGACGCATTCCGCGTGCTGCGCGGCAAAGCCCCGGCCGCGATCCGAAGCCCCGGCCTGATACAGCACCGGCGTGCGTTGCGGTGATGGTTCCACCAAATGCGGTGCATCCAGCCGATATTGCCGACCCTCATGGTGAATGCGCTTCACCCGCGCAGGATCGGCGTAAATCCCCACCGCGCGATCACGCTTGATGGCATCGGCGGCCCAGGATTCCTCCCACAGGCGATAGAGGATTTCCATATATTCATCGGCCAAATCATAGCGATCATCATGCGCCATCAGCCGATCAAGCCCCATGGCGCGCGCCGCGCTATCCAGATAGCCCGTCACGATATTCCAGCCGATGCGCCCTTTGGTGAGGTGATCCAGCGTGGAAAACCGCCGCGCCATCAGCGCTGGGCTTTCCCAGGCCAGGTTACACGTTACGCCAAAGCCAAGGTTACGCGTGGTGGCCGCCATGGCGGGCACAATCAGCATGGGGTCCAGCAACGGCACCTGCACGGCATTCCTGATAGCCGCATCGCCATTGCCGCCATGCACATCATAAATGCCGAGCACATCCGCCAGGAAAAGCCCGTCAAACAACCCATCTTCCAAAAGCCGCGCGAGACCCATCCAGTATTCAAGCGAGAGATAATCAGCCGAGCGATCACGCGGATGGGTCCACATGCCCTGCTGGATATGGCCAACACAGGCCATATCAAAAGCATTGAAGCGAATTTCGCGCTTCATAGCGAAAGCCCGGGGATCAGCAGCGCTTCCAACACGCGGCGCCGATTGCCATCAATCACCACGGCCTTGCGCGCTTTCAAATCAAAGCCAATGCCCACCGCTTCCGCCGCGGCCACCGGAGCACCCGTCACGCCATCATGCAGCAAATGCGTCCAGGTGGTGGTTTTGTCCCCCAGCGCGCGCAGCCCGCTATGGATGATCAGCAAATCCCCCATCCGCATCGGTTGCAGATAGACCAGCCGATATTCCAAGGCCGCGCTGCCAATCCCTTCTTCCCGCGCGCCGAGTTCTTCCGAGCCGCGAAAGCGCAGATTGGGCACGCCATCCCAGATGCGCGCAATCACCACATCCGGGCGCATCAGCCCGGCGCGATCACAATCCTCTGCCCTTATGGCGCCCAGATGCGCCTCGGTCAGACCCATGGCCGCCGTGGCGGCGAGGTCGGGCGGCATGCGGATGGGGTCAAAGGGCAGGCCACGCGGCCCTGCATGATCCGGCAGCGTCACCGCCAGGCTCGCGATTTTCTCATCCAGCCCCGCCGGCAAGGGCAGAACCTCGCCCGAGACCGGGTCCCGCAATTCAATATCCGAAACCAGCGCCGCCGCCGCTACCCCGGTGCCGCTATTGCGGATTTCCGTATAGACGCGCAGCCGATCCCCGCGCCTTTCCACAATACCGCCGAAAATCGTGAAAGCCGCCCCCGCCGCCATTTCGCGCAAAAAGCGGATATGCTGATCAACCGGGGCAAAAAAGCCGCGATCCGGCGTGATGCCGAGCGCCAAGCCCAGCCAGGCCAGCCCATCCCCCGCGCGGGCAAGGTAATGGCGCACATTCATATGCCCCATCACATCGCATTCGCCGCTTTGCACGCTGCCCTTGCCGATCACGATCATCCTGGGGTCCCCTTTGTCGCCCGCACAACACCCCGGCCCGCCCCCATAAGCAAGACTGACCCCTTGAGCCCGCCAAAACTTCGGCGCAGCATGCCCAAAAGCTGGAAGGAACCGCGCCATGGATGTCGGTATTTTCAACCTCATGGGCTATCGCAATCGCGGCGTGCCCACGGCCGCGATCTATGACCAGACCATCGCCCAGGTGAAGGCCGCGGAAGCCGCCGGCTTCAACATCGCCTGGTTCGCCGAGCATCACTTCTCCAACTACTGCGTCTGCCCATCGCCGCTGATGATGCTGGCGCGGCTGGCGGGCGAGACATCACGGATAAGACTCGCTTCCGGCGTGGTGATCGTGCCGCTGTACCACCCTTCCCGCCTGATTGCCGAAATCGGCATGGTGGATTCGCTAACCCATGGGCGCCTGGTTCTCGGCGTTGGCAGCGGGTATCAGCCTTATGAGTTTGAACGCTTCGACGCATCCCTTCAGGAAGCGCCACACCGGCTGCTGGAAGTGATGGGCATGATGGAGAAGGCCTTTGGCGGCGAGACCTTCTCCCACGAAGGCGAATACTATTCCCTGCCGCAAACCCACATTGCCCCCCGCCCCGCCGGCAAACTGCCGGAGATTTGGGTGGCCGGCGACAACCCCGATCTGCATCGCTACGCCGCGCAACGTGACTGCGTGGTGATGGTAACCCCCCGCCACTTCACCCCTGCCCTTTTGGCCGCCGCGCGCCGGCGCTTTGAAGATATTTGGCGCGCCGCCGGCAAATCGCCCGGGGCCTTGCGCTTCGGCGCCATGCGCCCCTTCTGCGTGACGGATGACAAGGCCGAAGCCATGGCCTTTTTGGAAAATGCCCGCTGGCAAATCCGCCTATCCCAAAGCCTGCGCCGCAAGGAACAGGAAATGGATGGCGGCCTGCTGGTGGAAAAAACCTGGGAAGGCGAGCCAAGCCTGGAAGAAATGGGGTCCTTCATGCTGGTGGGGGACGCCGATACGGTGGCCGCCCGCATGGCCGCCGAAATCCGCGCCGCCAGCCCCTGCCACTATCTGCTGCAAATGCAGATTGGCGACCTGCCGCCCGCCATCGCCATGAACACCATCAAGGCCTGGCAGAGCGCCATCCGCCCCCGCCTGGAACGCGAATTCGGCCCGCTCGACCGGATTGGGGTTCCTGTACCGGTTGCCGCCTGAATTAGGCGCTTGACCCCCAGCCCCGCGATTTGACACTATTTCCGGCGTGGTGACGCTTACGCCAGTCAGTCGCGGGGATGAGGATACGCTCTGGGCCGTTGTGGCAACCGTGGGGCGCAAAAGCCGCGTGGCCGAGGTTTTCCGATCCCGATCCGCCGCACTGAACGACCGAGACTGGCGCGACCAACAAGTGCGCGCCTACGCCGATTGGCTGATCCGCGCCAAACAACCCGTGCCACATTATTCGGTGACACCGATCAAACGAAGTGACCTGCCGCGAAAATGGACGCCATTGCCGGCACTTGGGTTCTTGCGGGGGCAGATGGTGTGAGAGGGTGGGGAGGGCTTCATGGAGGGGCTCTGCCCCTCCAAACCACCCCGCCAAAGGCCGGGGGGCCTTTGGAAACCGGGTTTTTGGGTGGCATCATCGGTACAAGTGCCGCTGGAAGTCGATAAACGCGTTCCGGATGTTGGCCGCCCCGCCCAACTCTGCGGCCGCGTCGCTGACGGCGCGGTAGCGCAGTTCCAGTAGCTGCGGCAGCTTCGCTTGGTCGAGTTCGCCCACACCGTCTTTCACGTATTGCGCCAGCACAAAATCCAGAAAGCCCTGCAATTGCGGGGAGTAGTGTGCGGCAATCGCAGGCCGGCCCGCATCAGCGCGCTCTTGCCGTGTGATGGGCGCGAGGGCGAAGGCAATATACGCCAGCACGTCGAAAAGGTCGCTCTTCTCGGCACCAATCATCCGCTCGATCTCGCGCAGCTGCTCGCGCCCATAGCCTTTGTCAGCCAAACCCTCGAGAAGCGCTTTGCGGGTATCTGGCTTGCTCCACAGGGCGCGCAATTGGCCTTCATCCTTAAACAGGGCAGGCAGCTCGCCATACAGCCGCTCCACGAACTCTGCCGCCGAAAGAGGCCGCCCATCGGGACTGTAGAACATCGTGGCGCTGATGTGCTGAAGCATCCGCTCCTTGCCATCGGCCAGCTTGACCTTGAGAAGCCGCTGCCCTGCATCACCATCCTCGCCCTCTGGCTCCTCCGGCTCATTGCCGTCTGATGGGCGTGGTGGGCCGGGCGGGCGTTCTGGCACCGGCTCAAGCGGTTCCCCATCCCATTCAGGGTCTGAGAAGTGATGATAGGCTTTCACGAAATCGTAGATCGTGAAGTAGTCCTTGCCGTCATAAAGGCGCGTGCCGCGCCCGACGATCTGCTTGAATTCAATCATCGAGTTGACGGGGCGCATCAGCACGATGTTGCGCACGTTGCGCGCATCCACACCGGTCGAGAGCTTCTGTGACGTGGTGAGGATGGTCGGAATGGTCTTTTCGTTGTCCTGGAAGGTGCGCAGGAATTGTTCACCGGCGGCACCGTCATTGGCCGTCACGCGCACACAGTAATTGGGATCCTTGCTCACCTTCATCTGGTTGATGAGGTCACGCACGGCGGCGGCATGATCCTGCGTGGCGCAAAAAACCAAGGTTTTCTGGCCTTGGTCAATCAGGTCCATGAAGACTTTGACGCGGTAACGCTCGCGCTCGGCGATCTCAATAATGCGGTTGAAATCGGCCTCGGTGTAGCGCCGGCCGTCTTCAACCTCGCCGTCTACCACCTCGTCGTCACGGGTATAGACGTAATCATCCAACGTGGTGACGATCTGCTGCACCTTGAAGGGTGTTAGGTAGCCGTCATTGATCCCTTCGCGCAGTGAGTATGTGTATACCGGCGCGCCAAAATAGGCGTAGGTGTCCACATTGTCCTTGCGTTTTGGGGTCGCTGTAAGCCCGAGCTGAACCGCAGGCGCGAAGTATTCGAGAATGGCGCGCCAACTGCTTTCGTCCTTGGCGCCGCCGCGATGGCATTCATCAATGATGATGCAATCGAAGAAATCCGGTGGGTAGTCGAAGAATGAAGGAGCAGGGGCACCGTCAGCGTCACGCCCGCTCATGAAGGTCTGAAAGATGGTGAAAAAAATGGAGCCATTCTTCGGCACGCGGCCAGTTTTCCGCACCTGCTCTGGCACAATCCGCACGCGCGCATCATCGGCAAAGGGCGAGAAGGCGTTGTAGGCCTGATCGGCGAGGATGTTGCGGTCGGCCAGGAACAGGATGCGGGGCCGGCGCGCCGGCTCCCGGGTCAGGTTCCAGCGGCTGTTAAATAGCTTCCAGGCGATTTGGAAGGCGATGAAGGTCTTGCCGGTGCCGGTTGCCAGCGTGAGGAGGATGCGGTTTTGCCCCGCTGCGATGGCCTCAAGCACACGGTCAATGGCGATGTCCTGATAATAGTACGCTGTCCAGGAACCACCCTTGTCTTCAATGGGCACGGCGGCAAAGCGATCCCGCCAGGCGTTTTCCGTTGCGTAGGTTGCCCCCCACAGCTCATCCGGGGTTGGGAAGCCTGGCACGTCGCCTTCGGCGCCGCTCTCCAGGTCGGCGCGGTAGACCCCGCGTCCGTTCGTGGCGAAGGTGAAGCGGATTTGCAGCTTGGCGGCATAGGCCTTGGCCTGCCCCAGCCCTTCCGTGACGTGTGCGTCGCGCCGCTTGGCCTCGATGATGGCCAACCGCTTGCCACGGTAGAAGAGCACATAGTCGGCGATGTCGGGCCGCCCCCGGCGGCCTGCACCCTCCAGTCGGCCCGCCGTAATCTGATATTCCCGTGCGATACGGCTATCGGCCACCACGCCCCAGCCCGCCGCAGTCAGCGCAGGATCAATCAGTTCGGCGCGGGTTTCGGCTTCGTTCATGCGGTGATGGCGGAAGCGTTGGTCAATTGACCGGCGAATGATTTCTGCAGAAGCGATTTCTTGAGATCAGCAATTGTGGCTAGTTTTGATCGCTGCGCATTAGTTATTTTATCGACAGCAGTTTGAAGCCGCTCAATTTTTTCGACAACTTTGTCTTGCTCTTCGAGAGTCTCCGGAAACCTAATTCTTACTTCGCGGATCTCTTCAAGGTGGAGATTTGGCACGCCCGCCCCCTTTAGACGGCTATTGAATTGGCGCTTGGCAATTGGTGAGTTAACAAAATGCAAAAGGAAGCGCGATCGCAGCATTGACAGCGGTCGCAAGTGTGCGAGGCTTACATAAATATCGAACTTAACATCACGGTCGACAATTGCCGCTACCCCAGTCGTGCCATTTTTTGCCAGCAAGACATCCCCAAGGCGAGGCGACACCCGCCTTTGCA
>CAMCZJ010000154.1 GCA_945886995.1 Asaia bogorensis | reverse complement strand
CCCTGGGCGCGCAACTGCGGCGCGGCGAGCAAGCCGGCCGTGACGCCCAAGGCAGTGCGACGGGTAAATGATTTCATGGGATACGTCCTTCTGGTTTTGGGGGTCAGGAAGCGCGTGGTAACAGGCGCATGACTTCGCGCTGCATGTCTTGAACTACCTGTTCAGGCGTGGCACGTGCCTCAACAAGACGCTGCAGATTATCGGATATGGTTTGACTGATGCGCACACCATTCGTGCCTGGGAATGCATACCAGGCGACAGTGATGGGAAGCTGGCGCATCGCCGCCGAGAAAAGTGGATTGGCCCGGTAGAATTCACCCAACCAGCGCGGGTCATCCACCGCCAGCTGGTTGCAGGGGACGTAGCCGGTGTTTTGAACCATCAGCGCGGTGCCTTCGGCGCTCGTGGAAAATCGAAGGAATTTCCACGCCGCTTCCTGCTTCGCCGGATCGCGCGTGAGCAGCATGCCCGCTGAACCACCCACCTGAAGCCGGCCACGCTCCGCGTCAATGACCGGCATGATCGCTGTGGCAAGGGGAAAGTTCTGCCCGACTGATTGCATGACATTGCGCAAAAAGGCGGTTGACCCGAAGCGGATACCGATACGCCCGGCGCCAAATGCCTGCTGTGCCGCGGGTGTGTTCAAATTCGGCATTCGCCCTTCGCGCAAAATGCGCTGATAGAGCCGCATGGCAGCCAGACCTTGGGGCGTATCCATCAGAAAGCGGCGTTCATCGCCGCTCATGTATTGGCCGCCATGGCCGTAAAGTAACGCAGACCACGCCCATTCGCCGATATCGTAATAGAGCGGATCAGGCGCATTCGGCAGCCGTGCGATGCGAGCCGCGAGGTCAAGCACGCCATCCCAATTGGCTGGAAAGGTTCTGGCATCCACGCCGACATCGCGCAGAACATCGAGGTTAATATAGGTGATCATCGTCGAAACAGCATAGGCAAGGCCCGCTTGCATGCCGGCGGTTCTACCAAGACCAAGAATGGTCTCACTATATCCCTGACTGGCGGGATTACCCTCACGGAGGAGGAAGGGTGTTAGATCCTGACAGATACCGCGTTCCGCAAGGACGCGCAGCCTATTCAAACCCTGATAGGTTAAATCCGCCTGAGTGCCGGCTACGGCCTGACGCAAGATAAGCTGTGTTCCTTCATCGTAATTTGGAGTGGTCACCCAGTTGATGCGTATGCCGGGTTCATGGCGCGAAAAGGCCGCTGCAACGGCTTCCTTGGATTCACGAAAGACGTGCGGCTGAGAGTAATGAACGGTGATTTCTACGGTGGGTTGCGCGCGCAGTGCTGGTGCAGCAAGCGCCCCAAATGCGATCCCCACCAGGCCTCTTCTGCGAAAACTGAGTGACTTTGGCATCATGATGGCTTCATCCCTTCAGCCCGGTTGTGGCAATACCCTCAACGAAGCGGCGTTGTGCGAAAAGGAATGCCAGGACTAGCGGCAGCGTCATGATGACGGCAGCCGCCATCAATGCAGCAAAATCATCGCCCGCCTCATCAGAACGGAAATACAAGACGCCAAGCGCTGGGGTGGCACGAGCCTGCCCTTCAATCACAATCAGTGGCCAGAAAAGATCATTCCAGTGCGCAACCACAGAGAAGATCGCAAAGGCCGTGGCCGCAGGCCATGCGTTTGGCAGGATGACTCGCCAGACAATTTCAAACTCGCCAATACCATCCAGGCGTGCGGCGTGCACCAATTCATCAGGCAGCGCCTTGAAAAATTGCCGGAACAGAAAAATTGCAAAGACTGAAATGGTGAAGGGCAGGATCAGCGCTGCATAGGTGTTCAACAGCCCCATTTTGCTGAAGGCAACATAAAGAGGCAACGCTGGAACGTGGGGCGGTACAAGAAGTCCCAGCATAACCAGGCCAAGGACCAGATCTCGGCCAGGGAAGTTCAGTTTCGCGAGCGCATAGGCTGCCGGAACAGCAAAAAGTAACTGGAAAAAAAGAATTCCAGCGCAGACAACAATCCCGTTCCAGAGGTACCCAAATACCGGAATCTGTGAAAAAACCTGCCGATAATTCTCAACACCGTAAAAGCGTTCTGGCCAAAGATTGAGACTGGCACGAAATAACTCATCCAGTGGCTTCACGCTGGCGGAGATCATCCAGATATAGGGCATGAGCAGCAAGAGCGCGAGGAAACCTAGCACCAGCAGGCGCGGTGTATCTGCCCAAAGCGATCTCAAGTCGCGCTTAGCCATAATGCACCCGCTTATCCAGAGCTTTGGTTTGAAGCCAGACAAGGCCCAGAACCATCATCAGGAAAACCAAGGTGATCGCAGCCGAGTATCCAAGCCGCAAGAAGGTGAAGCCTTCCTTGTACATGGTATGTAGCAAGACTTCACTCGCCTTATTCGGCCCACCTTGGGTCAGCACAGCAACCGTATCAAAAACCCGAATACTGCGGATCATGGTAATGGTCAGCACGAAGAGTGTCGTTGGTCCAAGCATTGGCCAGGTGACGAGCCGAAACCGATCAAGCCAGGTTCTGGTCCCATCAACTTCTGCGGCATGATAGAGTTCCCGCGGAATAGCGCTAAGGCCCGCCAGGAAGAGCACCATATTATAGCCAATATTCTCCCAAGTACCGATGGCTCCGAGACTGAGCAGTACCCAATCTGAAGATGAAAGCCAGAAGGGAGGGGAGGCGACACCAAGAAGGCGCAGAAAAGCATTCAAAGGTCCGATTGTTGGATGCAGCAGATATTGCCAAGCTGCTGCCATGGCGACAGTCAAGGAAACAACTGGCAAGAAGAAGACTGCACGAAACAGGGCACGCCCGCGAATGCCCGCTTCAATCAAAAGCGCTGCACCAAGGCCGAGTAAAATGGAAAGCGGCGTGACGAACCCGACGTAAATGACGGTATTGCGAAGAGCGACTGCAAAACCACGATCTTCCAGCATTTCTGCAAAGTTCGCTGCACCAACCCAGCCCCATTCGAGTGCACCCAATTCGTAATCTGTGAACGCCAAAAGGATCGTGGCCAAGCTGGGCAATAGGAGCATCAGGAAATAAGCGACACCTGCCGGTAGGCTAAGTAAAAGGCCGACCAGGGCTTCGCCCCGCGCAAGACGGCGCGGTCTTGCCGCAAATGATGCAGGCGCAGCTGCAGACAGTGCTTCAGGCAAGGGTCAGTTCCTGGTTTTGTGCAGAATGGTTGCGCAGCGCCAGACGCTTACCATTCTGGTCAAACAGCAGAGCGTGCTTAACCTCAAACGCAAGATGGATCACCTCACCGTCATGCGGGCGCGGCATTTCTGGCGGAAGCCGGATAATCAAGGCTTCATTGCCGGCGCTATGGCGCGCATGAAGCAGCAGGCTTTCACCGAGAAATTCGAAGCCTTCCGCCACGCAAGGAATGCCATTGGACGTAAGCCGTAGATTTTCCGGACGAATGGCAATGGTGATAGGACCGGGCGTTGCATGAAGCCCAATGGGCTTGCCTGCTATATGGACATGACCTGCGGCATCCGCTTCAGCCGTGAAGAGATTGATTCGCGGGCTACCAATGAAATTCGCCACGCGGATATCCTGCGGATCGTGGTAAATCGCCTCGGGTGGGGAAACCTGCAGTATCTGACCAGCTTGCATGACGGCGACGCGGTCCGCCATGGTGAGGGCTTCAGACTGATCGTGTGTCACGTAAAGTGTCGCAGCGCCTACACGACGATGAATCTCAACAATCTCACGACGTGTTTGCACACGAAGCGCCGCATCCAGGTTGGAAAGCGGCTCATCCATCAGAAAAGCGTCGGGATGGCGAACAATCGCTCGCGCCAATGCAACGCGTTGCCGCTGCCCACCCGAAAGCTGCCCCGGCTTTCGGTCCAATAAAGCGTCAAGGCCGAGCGACTGTGCTGCCTGAAGGACATCGGTGGCGATCGCTGCCCGCTTTTGCGAAACGCCGGGCATCATGCGACCAAAAAGGGGAAGGCGCTCCAGGGCAGAAAGGCGCCGCATCGCAAGAGGAACGGCAATATTCTCACTGACAGTCAGATGCGGATAAAGCGCGTAATTCTGAAAAACCATCGCGACATTACGTTCGGCGGCGCGTAACGCACTAACGTCTCGTGACCCAATGGAAAGTGAACCTGCATCGGCGGATTCAATGCCGGCGACGATGCGCATGAGGGTGGATTTGCCGCAGCCGGATGGCCCGACCAGGGCGACAAACTCACCCGCGGCCACGTCTAGCGATACGTTATCAAGCGCCTTTACCGACCCAAAGTGACGCGAAACAGATCTGATGGAGATACCCTGCACGCAAAGAGATCCTGATCAAGTGAGTGTCTCTGCTTGCAAATGAACGGTGGCAATGACGTTTCTGATTTGTGATAGTTTGAAGAAAATCAAATTTGCTCGGGTGGACGCGGCTTGGAAGATATGTTCAGGTAAAATGGTGCAGCAGAACTTAGAAATTACCACATGTGATATCCATCCGTGAAGCTCCTACTCAGCTGACGCCAAGGCGTCGCGCGGCTTCGCGCGTGGAGGATGTCAGTTCAGCCATGGCGGCGACCTCCCGCCGCGCGTTGGTGTGGAATCAGGGGCGTCAGTGAGTGGCGCGGCGGCGCGCTGAGTGGAATGCGGCGAGGGCGGCTTGCCAATCCGCTTCGTGATCAGCGCCGATGCGTTGGAGGGGTTCGAGCATTACTTTCCCCCGGCTGTAGTAATCGCCCTGCATGCGTGCCAACCAACCGGAAAGCCCCTGCGCGGCAAGGGCATCGCTGGCGGAGGCTATCTCCGCCTCGCTTGGCTCAGTGCGACCGAGGGACACATGCCGCCCATCGGTGCCAAGTACCATCCATCGGGTTTCAGTTTCTGTGCGCATCGTCACTCTCCGTCTTGCGTGACGGACGCTTCGCGCTGTGTTTCGTGTGAGCCAAGGCAATAAAGCGCCAGAGATCGCGATGATCCCTGGCTGATGCGCTGATAATCCAAACTGTGGCTGAGCAGCTTCATTCAGCCACGCGGTAGACTGTGTAGGACCCCTTCGCGCCCTGCTTGTTCGGACCGACTTGGCGAATGCGTTCCGCAATCTCCACCGTGATGCCCTGGCGCTTTTTCAGGCCCGCGAAAAACCCGCGCACCGTATGCTGCGCCCAGCCTGTCGCCTCGGCGATTTGCGCCACCGTCGCGCCCTCAGGGCGTCGGAGCATCGCCAGCACCACCTCCTGCTTCGTGCCCTCGCGCGGCTTGCGTGGCGCGCCCGTGGCCCGTGTGCCGCGCCGTGAGAGCGCGCTGCGCAGCATGTCCATCGCGCGCGCGATGGGGTCTTTGGGGTATCGCCTGTCCGTGTCGTTGTGAAGGAACTCGGAAACCGTTGGGCCAGCTGTTCGGCAGCCGGCGAGATTGCCTTCCACTGGAAGTGCATGATGGCCCCACAGACCATCATTGATTACATCGTCGTGCATGAGCTTTGCCACATGCACCACCTCGACCACACGGACGCGTTCTGGAACGAAGTGGATAAAGTGATGCCGAATTACGCCGAGCGAAAAGAATGGCTGCGCGTGAATGGGGCCGGGTTGGACATTTAGGAGCAGCGCCTTGCTGACGACGCAGCCCGAGGGTGTTGAAACAGCTGCTCCGCTTCGGCGAAGCGGGCAGCAAACGGGAAGGTCAGACAAAGAGACACTCAAAACCTCGGGGTTCAGCCCCTTTTTCAGTTTCCAGCCCCTACCGCCCCACCAGTCCATTTCCGAACCACGCTGCACCACAGCATAGCCAGAACCATTTCAGATCAACGCGTTAAACCTTGTTGGAAAAATCAGCCTACCCTCAAGCTTTGGAGAGAATAGGGCGTTTTGGAGAAAAAACACCGAAACGTTCCGCATGAGCACCCTCAAGGTCGCCGGAAAAAGCTTTGTTTTCAAGGGGGATTAGGTGGTCGCCTGGGGCACTAACCTGGTTCGGCTAGGTGGCGACTGGAGCAGCAGTGGGAACCAAAAAGGCGAAACTCTCTGGGGGGAGGGGCCCTCGGACGCCAGTTTGGCTTTGGCTTTAACCATCATGCCGAGGCAACCTCAGTTGACCGCGAACAGCCATGGAAATCTGACGCTGCATGGATTATGCATATTACGTAATTTACGGAGGTCTTCCCGTGTCCGAGCCCATGCTCAAAGTCGGCGCTGCAGAAGCCCAGCGAAATTTCGGCCTCTACCAGGACAAGGCTTTGGTCCAACCTGTCGCTATCACTCGCAATGGCCGGCCACGGACGGTCATGATCTCCATCGAGGAATATGAGCGCCTAAAGCGGCGGGACCGCCAGGTAATGCGGAGTGAAGACATGCCTCAGGACCTCGCCGACGCGATCCTTCACGCTGAGCCGTCAGAGGAAAGCAAGCGCCACGATCATGAAGTCCGCTAGGCCGGTGCTTCCGGCAGTCGGCGATGTAATCCGCTACGCCTATCTTTGGAGTCATGAGAGTGGGGCCGGGCGCGAGGAAGGTACCCACCAAGTGACGCGGGGCTTCAAAACCGGACAATTTCATTAAGGTTGTGGACACTTGCCTCAGTTGTCTAGTCATAATAGAGGGGGACAGCACAGATTAAGAGGGACTTGCATGTCTTCGCGTCAGCTTCGCGTCGGGCTTTTGAGTTTTGGGGCCTGGCGATTCGAGGTTTTTGATCAAGCGGCAGGGGGCTGGAAGATTATTCTCCATCCAGCGCCCGGTTCCTCTGTTGCTCCGCAAACGCTTATCACCGACCATGCCAATGGTCTGGCTGAACTGCTCCAAAAGGCTAAGACATGGGCGATGGCAGGGCATGAGTCTGCCGGATCGAAGGCGAGCAACTGAATGCCCTTGTGGGGCCTGCCGATGGCCTGACGCGGCCTTCTTCAAGCGCCTTGTTGCAAGGCGCGCCCATCACAGCCATCCGCCGCAAATTGAAGATGACGCAGGATAGTTGGGGCAAGGTCTATCGGGCTTGTCGGCGCGGCGCTTTCCACGGCGGGTGCAAAGCCTGCCCCGTTGATCATCAGGAAGGGGCTTTGTTCCGCCACGCCCAGGCCGCCATGCTGACCGCATCCCAGGCGATCTGGCTTGCCCGCTGCGGGCTTGGCGGCAAAGGCAAGTCCCGCGACCCCGAATTCATTGGGCGCTGTGTCTGACGCCAT
>CAMCZJ010000153.1 GCA_945886995.1 Asaia bogorensis | reverse complement strand
CCGTTTTCGCCAAACAAATGGCGAGGAACGACGATAACGCGACCATCTGAGGAGATGGGAAAAGGGCTTAGCATGTAATCAAAATAATGATTGTATGGCGAAGGAAATGGCTTGTGCCCAACGCAAATGTTCAAGATTTTTGACATTCGCTCGCCCCCTTGAAAAACATCAGCGCGCCGGGCCGGCGTTCTCCTGGCCCGTCATGCCGTGGGCGTATGCTCTGGGCGAATGGGAGATTGGTTGATTTATTCGCCCCGCGCCCACCACTCATTGCTTGCTGCGCGGCCCGCCAACCTCCCCCGCAGCCCAAATGACCGCAGCAGCACTCACCCCGCCGCGTCACTATTCCTATCCGCGACAAACTTCTCGAGCCAATGGATCGTATAATCCCCGTCCTGGAATTCAGGCGCTTCCATCACCGCACGATGCAGCGGCAGCGTTGTCTTGATACCATCCACCACCATTTCACCCAAAGCACGGCGCATGCGGCCAATGGCCTCGGCCCGCGTTGGTGCATGCACAATCAGCTTGGCAACCAGGCTGTCATAATGCGGCGGCACGACATAGCCAGAATACAGCGCGCTATCCACGCGAACCCCAAGCCCGCCCGGCGCGTGATACGTCGTCACCTTGCCGGGATTGGGTGCGAAACTTTCAGGGTCTTCCGCGGTGATGCGGCATTCAATCGCGTGGCCATAGAAGCGGATATCCTTCTGGCCATAGCCAAGCGCCTCACCAGCCGCGATGCGGATCTGTTCCTTCACCAGGTCAATGCCGCAAACCATTTCGGTCACAGGGTGTTCCACCTGTAGCCGCGTATTCATCTCAATGAAGGCGAATTGCCCATCCTGCCACAGGAATTCCAACGTGCCCGCATTGCGGTAGCCAAGTTTTGATAGCCCCGCGGTCACTGTGGCACCCAGCGCATCGCGCGCGGCGGCATCCAGCGCGGGGCTGCCCGCTTCTTCCACCAGCTTCTGATGGCGCCGCTGCAAGGAACAATCTCGCTCCCCGAAATGCACTACATTGCCGTGCGTGTCGGCCAGCACCTGCAATTCAATATGGCGCGGACGATCGAGGTATTTTTCCAGATAAACGCTGTCATCACCAAAAGCTGCCTTGGCTTCTGCGCGCGCGACACTCCAGGCTTCCTCAAGCTCATCAGCGCTGCGGGCCACTTTCATGCCGCGCCCACCGCCGCCGGCGGCGGCCTTGATCAGCACGGGGTATTTCACCGTCTCCGCCACCTCACGCGCCTGTTCCAGGGTTTCCAAAGCCCCCATGGAACCAGGCACCAGCGGCACGCCCAGGCCCCGCATTGCGTCCTTGGCAGCGATCTTGTCGCCCATCATGCGAATGTGTTCGGGCGCGGGGCCGATGAATTTCAGCCCATGCGCTTCCACCATTTCGGCAAAGCGTGCGTTTTCTGAAAGGAACCCGTAGCCCGGATGAATGGCATCCGCGCCGGTCACCATGGCGGCCGAAATCACCGCCGCCATGTTCAAATAGGAATCACGCGCAGCCGGCGGCCCAATACACACGCTTTCATCGGCAAAGCGCACATGCATCGCCGTTGCATCCGCGGTGGAATGCACCGCCACGGTACGAATGCCCATTTCCTGGCAGGCGCGATGCACGCGCAGCGCAATCTCGCCCCGATTGGCGATCAGAACCTTACCGAACATGGCGTGGCCCCTGGCCTGCCCCCTTGGCTGCCCGCACCATCACTCAACAATCATCAGCGGTTCGCCGAATTCCACCGGCGTGCCGCTTTCCACCAGAATGCGCGTCACCGTGCCAGCGCGCGGCGCCTTGATCTGGTTATAGGTCTTCATCGCCTCAATCAGCAGCAGCGTTTGGCCCTGCGCCACCTTGCTGCCCAGCGTCACGAAGGGTGCCGCCGTGGGTTCTGAGGACAGGTAAGCAACCCCTACCATGGGGCTGTTCACTGCGCCGGGATGGTCGGCGTCAATCTCAGCGGCGGGCGCTGCGGGCGCGGCAGCAGCAGCCAGGGCGGCAGAAGGCGCGGCATGTGCAGCGGCCATCGGCATTGCCATGGCAGCGACTGTCACCTGGCGCACCAGCTTGACCCGCATGTCGTTATCAACGAGCTCAATCTCGGTCAGGTCGCTCTCACGCAGGATTTGCGCCAATTCCCGGATCGTGGCCGGGTCGAATTGCAGGTCCTTGGTCATGCTTCCTCATCCTGTGCGATCAGCCCCGCCATGGCGCGGATCGCCAGCGCATAGCCTTCAACGCCAAGCCCGCAAATCACGCCGGTCGCGGCCTTGGAGATGAAGCTGTGATGCCGGAATTCCTCCCGGCGGTGAATATTCGTGATATGCACTTCAATCACCGGCACGCCCACGGCCAGCAGCGCATCCATGGTGGCGATGGAGGTCGTGGTATAGCCCGCCGGGTTCATGATAATGCCGGCGGCGCGCCCGCGGCATTCCTGCACCCAGGTCACCAATTCGCCTTCGCTATTGGTCTGGCGAAAATCAATGGCAAGGCCGAGTTCATCCGCCACTTCGGCGCAAAGCGCTTCCACATCATCAAGCGTGGCGGTGCCGTATTTCTCTGGCTCTCGCACGCCCAGCATGTTCAGATTGGGGCCGTTCAGCACGGCGATCAAAGGCGGGGTCACGGCGCTTCCCTTGCGAATTAAGCTCAAGCTTGCGCTAGCACGGGGGGTCCAAACCCGGCAAGCCGGGCGGGCGCTTGCCCTTCCGCCCCTGGCCCGCCACATTGGCCCCATGTCCGCCATCGCCATTTCCGTGAATGGAGAACCCCGCCAGATGCCCCAGGGTGCCACTGTGGCGGCGCTGCTGGCCGCCATTGGGCTTGATACGCGCAAGGTGGCGGTTGAGCGTAATGAGGAAATCGTGCCGCGTTCCACCTATGCCGATGTTGCGCTGCATGAAGGCGACAGGCTTGAAATCGTTCACTTCATCGGGGGCGGCTGAGCATGTCTGACACGGATGATGATAGCTGGCAGTTGGCCGGCCAGCGCTTCCAGTCCCGCCTGATCGTGGGCACGGGCCGCTACAAGGATTTGGGCGAAACCGCCGCAGCTATTGAGGCTTCCGGGGCAGAAATCGTCACCGTCGCAGTGCGCCGGGTGAACCTGTCGGACCCCAAGGCGCCGATGCTGCAGGATTATGTCTCCCCCAAGCGCTACACCTATCTGCCCAATACCGCCGGCTGCCATACGGCCAAGGATGCGGTGCGCACGCTACGCCTGGCGCGCGAAGCCGGCGGGTGGAACCTGGTAAAGCTGGAAGTACTGGGCCCGGCGCCCTTCCTCTACCCCGATATGCCGGCCACTTTTGAAGCGGCCGAGGCGCTGATCGCCGATGGCTTTCAGGTGATGGTCTATTGCGCGGATGATCCGCTGGCGGCGAAGCGGTTGGAAGATATGGGTTGCGTTGCCATCATGCCCTTGGGCGCGCCGATTGGGTCCGGCATGGGGGTCGTGAACCCCTATATGATCAGCGCCATCAAGCGCGAAGCCAAGGTGCCGGTGCTGGTGGATGCTGGCATTGGCACGGCATCTGATGCGGCGCTGGCGATGGAATTGGGTTGCGATGCTGTTCTGCTCAATTCAGCGATTGCCCATGCGAAAAACCCAGTGCGGATGGCGCGTGCCATGAAGGCCGCGGTGGAAGCCGGGCGCCATGCCTTCTTGGCCGGGCGTATGCCACGCAATTACAGTGCGGATGCCTCAAGCCCCATGAGTGGGTTAATCAAAGGCTGAACTTCCCATCGCGCGAATTTCCGCTTCCAGCAGCGCGGGATCAGGGTTGGGCCACCAAAGCGCCGGCACGGCAATCGCTGCTTCAAGCAGGCGCTTATACTCGGCCTTGGGCACTTCCACCGCGCCGAAGCGGGCCAGATGCGCGGTCAGGAATTGCGTGTCCAGCAGCGCGAAGCCGCCCAGCCTGAGCCGCGCCACAAGCTGCACCAGCGCCACCTTTGAAGCATCGGTGGTGCGGGAGAACATGCTCTCCCCAAAAAACGCGCCGCCAATGCGCACGCCATAAAGCCCGCCCACCAGCGCGCCATCTTGCCAGACTTCGATGGAATGGGCGGCACCCATGCGATGCAACGCGGTGAACAGGGTTTCGATTTCCGCATTGATCCATGTATCATCGCGCCCCGGTGCGGGGGCGGCGCAACCTGCGATCACGCCGGCGAAATCCTGATCCGCCGTCACGCTGAAACGGCCAGACAGCACCGTGCGGCGTAACCGGCGTGGCAGATGAAACCCGTGATCAAGCGGCAATATACCCCGCAGCGCCGGGTCCAACCAATGGAGCTTCGCACTCCCCCGCCCTTCCGCCATGGGGAAAAGCCCAGCGCCATAGGCGCGCAGCATCAATTCGGGCGTGATTTCCAGCGGGCGGCGGCTCATGCCATCCGCCCCAGGGCGATAGTTGATAAGGCGCTATTCTTCCTCATCCGCCGGGGCAATCGGCAATGCGCTGGTTTCCTTATGCGTCACCAGCCCCACCAAGGTTTCCGTGCGCATCACGCCAGGCAAAGCGCGCAGCGTGCCATTGGTGAAACTATCCACCGCCGCCAAATCCGGCAGGCGCAGCTTCAATTGGTAAGACCAACGCCCGGAAATCGCATGGCATTCCAGCACCGCTTCTTCCTGAGACATGGCGGTGACAAAGCCCTGTTCGGCGCCCGATTGCAGCATGACAAAAACCCAGGCGAGCTGCGGGCAGCCCACCGCAGCCGGGTCCAAATCCGCGCGCCAGCCGCGGATCGTGCCGCGTTCTTCCAGGCGTTTGACGCGTTCCGCCGTAGCCGAGACGGAAAGCCCCGCCACTTTCGCGAGTTCCGCAAGCCCTGCCGAGCCATTGCCTTGCAGTTCCAGCAGGATATTCCGGTCTATATCGTCCATGGCGAGACTATATCCGGTAAAACCGGCAAATGGAATGAAAATCTTACAATCATTTCATGGTTTTTGCGGCGATAGGGTACCACTTTTTCTTGCCAAAGAGATGATTAAGGCGTCAGGCTAAACGGGCAAAGGAAAAGCCCATGAAAACCACGCGCCGCAGCCTGATCCTCTCCCCCGCACTTCTGGCCAGCCCTGCCTTGGCCCAAGCGCCCTGGCCGCGCCGGCCCATTACCTTCATCGCGCCCGCTGCACCCGGCGGGGCCACGGATATCCTGGCGCGCGTCATGGCGCAGACCATGCAGGCCAGCCTCGGCCAACCCGTCGTGGTGGAAAATCGCGGCGGTGCGGCCGGCGTGATCGCGACAGAGGCTATTGCTGCCGCGCAGCCTGATGGCCATACCATCGGCATCGGCATGATCAGCACCTTGGCGGTGAACCCACATGTCTATCGCATGCGCGCCGATGTGATGAAGGATTTCGCGCATATCGGCATGATCGCCAAAGTACCCATGGTGCTACTGGCGCAGCATAACCTGGCGGAAGGCGGCCTTGCCGGCTTCATCGCCCGCGCCAAGGCCGCGCCAGATACCATCACCTATGGCAGTGCGGGCGCCGGTTCCAATGTGCATATCGGCATGATCGCGTTCCTTGAAGCTGCGGGGCTCAAGATGGTGCATGTGCCCTATCGCGGATCGGGGCCGATGGTCATTGACCTTGTCGCCGGCAATATTCAATCCGGCATGACCGGCACGCCCGCTGCCCTTCCCGTACTGCGCGCCGGGCGTGTGGCCGCGCTCGGCACCACCGCCAAGGAAAGGCTGGCGCAAACCCCCGATATCCCCGCCATCAGCGAAACCATTCCAGGATTCGAGGCGATGCAATGGTACGGCATTGTCGCACCATCCCGCACGCCGCCCGAAGTGGTCGCGAAGCTTGCGGAAGCGACCAATGCCGCCTTGGCCAGCCCTGATGTGCTGGCGCGGCTTGCCGATGAAGGCGCGCTGCCCAGCCCCATGGCGCCCGATGTGTTTCGCGCCTTTGTTGCTGAAGAGCTTGAGCGCTGGGGCGCCGTTGCGCGGCGCAATAACCTGAAGCCGAATGAGTAGGTAGCCGAAGCCCCTTCAAGCAGGGCATAATCCTGCGTGCAATTGCAGGAGAGACCACCCATGCCCGAAGGCCGCCTTGTAATCGGTACCAAGCGTTATTCATCCTGGTCCATGCGCGGCTGGCTTGCCGTGCATCTGGCCGGGCTGGATGTGGAGGAAGTGATGATCCCCCTCGCGGGTGGGGGCGGTACCTCGGCGCTTAAGGCCGCAACACCCGCCGGGCTGGTACCCTATCTGGAACATCGCGGCGCGCGGATTTGGGAAAGCCTGGCGATTTGCGAATACTGCGCGGAAATCGCGCCCAAGCTTTGGCCGGCAGATCGTGCAGTGCGCGCCCATGCGCGGTCCATCGCGGCTGAAATGCATGCCGGGTTTCGTAACCTGCGCATGGCCATGCCGATGAACCTTGGCCGCAGCTTTCCGGGCCGTGGCCGCACGCCGGAATCGCTTGCCGATATCGCGCGGGTGGAGGCGATTTGGGCCGAGGCCATCACCGCTCATGGCGGGCCTTTTCTGATGGGCGCTGAATTCGGCGCGGTGGATGCGATGTATGCGCCAGTCGTGGCGCGCTTCATCACCTGGCAGCCGGAACTTTCCGCAACCACGCAGCGCTATATGGCGGCGGTGCGCGCGCATCCCCTTGTCGCGCGCTGGTATGATGAAGCGGCGATTGAGCCCGCCGCATGGTTGCTTGCCCATTATGAGAATCCGGCATGAACACCGCGCTCGCCCTTGACCATCTTGGCGTCGCAGCGCGCGATCTGGCGCCGATATGCGCTGCCTATGAAAGGCTCGGCTTCACGCTTTCACCGATTGCGCAACAAAGCGGGCGGCGGCGGCCTGATTTGCCGGTGGAAAAATACGGCTCCGGCAATCGCTGCGCCTTCCTGAAGCATGGCTATATCGAATTGATCGCGATCCTTGATCCCGCGCTATTCGACAATAACCTCAATGCCTTTCTGGCGCGCTATCCGGGGATGCATATCCTGGCCCTCGCGATGCTGGATGAGGAAGCGAATCTTCAGCGACTGCGCGCTGCCGGGATTGATATTCCGGGCGTCGCCTATCTGGAACGGCCCGTGGAAGCGGGCGGGCCGATTGCGCGCTTTGCCCGCCTGCCCTTCCCGGACCCGCCAGAGGGCCGCGTGCAATTGATCCGTCACCTGACGCCCGAATTGGTCTGGCAGGATCGCTGGATGGACCACGCCAACAAGGCCGAGGTTTTGGAAGCCGCCAT
>CAMCZJ010000152.1 GCA_945886995.1 Asaia bogorensis | reverse complement strand
CATTTCGCCTTCATGGCGTAATAGCGATGCGACAGCCGCGGGAAGCTGGCGCGCACAGCGGAAACCAAAGCCTCCACCACCTCATCTTCCACCATATTGGCGCGGTTGCGCGCGGAAGCGGGGCGCGGGTAGCGCCGCCACTTGTCAATAATCTCCTTGTCTTTCGCCAAGGTATTCGTGATCAGCGTGAACAGCCGGCCCTTTTCAGCAAACGCCGCCGAAACCCCTTGGGCTGCGGCTGCACGCACCGCGCGATCCCCATCCGAAAGCCTGTTCAGCGCGTCAGAAACCGTCAGGCTTTCCGCGCCACTCGGCAGCGAGACGCTCACCTTCATGGTGGCGATGGTTTCATCAAACAGCCGATTCCAGGCGGATCGGCCCGTCACTTCCTTCTCGTGCAGCAGCTTTTCCGCCTCATCAGAAAGCTGATGCGGGCGAAAAACGCGAAGGTCCCTGAGCCAAGGCCGGAAATGGGCGAGGGCAGGGGAGGCAGCGCATTTGCCATCCAGGAGCGCATCTTCCAGCCGGTTCAATTCCAGCGTGAAGAAGATCAGATGGCTGCTGATCGTGGTCGCGCGTTCCTGCATGGTTTGATAGAAACGCCCATTGGCCGGGTCTTCCGCATCGCCGCTGAAGACAAGCTGGGCATAGGACATGACGCGGCCCAGGATTTCCTCAATCGCCTCATACTCGGCAATCGCCGACGCCAGGTCGTTGCCTGAAATGGCGGCCAGCTTGCCGGCAAGCCTGGCGGAGAAGGCGCGGGCATTGGCCTCAGCGCGGTCGAGGTCGCGCGCCAGCGCAGGGTCATCGGGCGCCTTGTACAGGTCCGAAAGGTCCCAAACGGGGAGGTTGGCGGCGGCGGCACCGCCATCAAGCGGGGCGCGGAGCGGGGTGGGGATGGTGTTTCTGGTCACCCCTCTCATATAGACCGAAGCGGCGCGCGGCCAAGCGTCCAAGCGGGAGAAGGTGAGGCGAATGCCCTATACGGATCAAGGATGGCCCAATCTGCCGGCCATGATGCTGGCACGGGCGCGGGAATGGCCGACCAAGCCGCTATTTCGCTTCTGGCGCGACAAGGCGTGGCAGAGCCTGAATTGGGCGGAATTCGCGGGCCAGGTGGCGGCTCTGGCCGCGTTTCTGCGGACGCATGGCGTCGCGCCGGGGGATCGCGTGCTGCTGGTTTCCGAAAACCGGCCAGAATTCCCCATTGCCGATACCGCCATCATGGCAATCGGTGCCATGACCGTGCCGACCTATGTCACCAATTTGCCGAGCGATCACGCCCATATCCTGCGCGATTCGGGGGCTCGTTTTGCGATTGTCTCAACCGCCGCACTCGCCGCCCGCGTATTGGAAGGCGCTGCCTTGGCCCATGGGTTGGATGGCTTGCTCTGCTGCGAAACCCCGCCCGAAGCGCCAGGGCTTGCCCGGCATTTCTGGGGTGATGCGATGGCCGTGCCCGCCGATCCCGTGGAGCTGGAAGCCGAGACCCATCACATTGCGTCAGAGGCTCTGGCTTGCCTGATCTATACTTCCGGCACTGGCGGAGCACCCAAGGGGGTGATGCTGCCGCATCGCGCGCTGCTCGCCAATCGCCATGGCGTGATGGCGCTGGCGGAAAGGCTGGAATTGGATGGCAAGCCATACCTGTCCTTCCTGCCGCTATCGCATAGCTATGAACATACGGTGGGTGGTTTCCTGTTGCCGTCTTACGGCATGGAGGTGGTCTATTCGCGCGGCGCGGATCGGCTGGTGCAGGAAATGGCCGAAATCCGCCCTGCCATCATGACCGCCGTGCCGCGGTTGTTCGAAGTGCTGCGGTCCCGCCTGCTGGCAGCGTTGGAAAAGGAAAAGCCCATCAAGCGCTGGCTGTTTGACCGCGCATTGCTGCGCGGGCAGCAGCGCATGGCGGGTGCATCGCTTGGCGTGATCGGCGCTATCGAGGATGCGCTTCTGGAAAAGCTGGTGCGCGAGAAAGTGCGCGCGCGCTTCGGCGGTGCGCTGCGCGCTTTGGTTTCGGGCGGTGCGCGGCTTGATCCTGATCTGGCGGCGTTCTTCATCGCGCTCGGGCTACCGGTGCTGCAAGGCTATGGGCAGACCGAAGCCGGGCCGGTGGTGAGTGTGAACCTTCCCTGGGCCAATCGGCATGACAGTGTCGGCATGCCACTGGAAGGCGTTGAATGCCGCATCGCCGCAGATGGTGAAATCCTGATAAAGGGCGCGCTGGTCATGACCGGCTATTGGGGCAATGCGGAAGCGACTGCATCCACCTTGAAGCCCGAAGGCGAAGACCCGCGCCCCTGGCTCTATACCGGCGATATCGGCGACATGCGCGATGGGTTCCTCTACATCACCGACCGCAAGCGCGATTTCATCAAGCTGCTGGGGGGCGATATGATCAGCCCGGCCAAGATCGAAAGCCTTTTGATGGCCGAACCCGAAATCCAGCAGGCGCTGGTGGCCGGGGAAGGCAAGCCCGGCCTGGTTGCGCTGATTGTCCCCGCCGAGGGTCAGGAAGGCAGCGTGGCGGCGGCAGTGGCACGGGTTAATGTACGCCTTGCCGTGATTGAACGCATGCGCCGCCACGCGGTGACAGCGCCGTTTACGATTGAAAATGGCCTTCTGACGCCCACCATGAAGCTCAAGCGCCGCGCCGCCATTCAGGAACGTGCGGCGGAAATTGAACGGCTTTGGGACTAGTCCGATTCAGCGCGGCGCCCAGCGCAAGCCCGCGCGGATATCATCGCTATCTTCCCCCGCAGCCGGCACGCCGCGCGCTGGCTGCGGACGCGTGCCTTCAAAACTGATCGGCAGGCCAATGGCGCGCACGGGCAGGCCAGGCACGGGGGCCACAATGCCAAGGGCTGCCACCTGGGCATCCACAGCTATTTCGCGCACGGTATTGATCGGCCCGCAGGGAATGCCGGCGGATTCCAAAAGCGGCAACCATGCCTCGGCTGGGCGTGCGCGAAAGGCCGGCTCCATCACCGCCATCAGCGCCGGCTTATTGGCCACGCGCAGCCGATTGCTGGCAAAGCGTTCATCGCTGCCAAGATCAGCAAGCCCCATGGCATCGCATAACTTCCGAAACAGCCGATCATTGGCGGCGGCCACCATGATGGGGGCAGTGGCAGTTTCAAAAGATTGGAACACCACCGTATTCGGATTGCCCGAAAGGTTACGCGGCGGCGGGCGGCCTGAAACCGTGAAGCCCGCGAAATGCGGCCCCATCCAGCCAAGTGCCGTTTCCAGCAGCGATGTATCAACCACCCCGCCCTTGCCGGTGCTGTGGCGCCGTTCAAGCGCGGCCAGAATGCCAATTACCGCCCACATGCCGGTGCCGAGATCGAGGATCTGCACGCCGCTTCGCGTGGGTGGCCCACCTTCTGCGCCATTCATCATCATGAGGCCCGAATAGCCTTGCAGGATCGGCTCATAGCCCGGATGCAAAGCCTTCGGCCCCACTGCGCCAAAGGCGCCGAGTGACGCATAAATCAGGCGTGGAAAGCGTTCTGTCAGCGCAGCACCGCCCAGCCCCAAATCCTCCAGCGCGCCGGGGCGCATGTTTTGCACAATGACATCCGCATCACCCACCAATTCCATCAGCAGCGCGCGATCGGCTTCATTGCGGAGATCAAGGCTGAGCGATTTTTTGCCGCGATTGACAGCGATGAAGGTGGTGGCCGTGCCCTCATGCATTGGTGGCCCCCAGCCGCGCGCATCATCGCCGCCTTCGGGGCGTTCCAGCTTGATCACCTCGGCCCCCAGCATGGCGAGGATCTGGCCCGCGAAGGGTCCCGCCAAATTCTGCGCAATTTCGACAACCCGGATACCGGCCAAAGGTGACATGCGAAAACCCTTTTCAAGCAGGCGAAGGGTAGGGCTTGGCTGGGTGGGCGGGCAAGTTTGGGACTGGACCGTACGCCGCTGCCGGTGAAAGCTGGCGTCATGAACCCGACCCCGCCCGATATCCTCGCTGCCCTTTGGCGCCAAGCCGCGCTCGATCCTGTGGCGCTTGCGCAAATGAGCCTGACCGGCACGGAACCCATCCAGCCTTCCAGCTTTCGTGTTGATGCGGCAGCGCAAAGCAGCATCGCCGCAGCGGGCTTGGTGGCGGCGCTGATCCATCAGCGGCGCGGTGGAGGCGCACAGCGCGTTGCGGTGGATATGCGTGATGCCGCTATCGAGTTTCGCTCAGAACATTGGCTCAACATCGCGGGGCAGCCAGCCGGCGCGCGCTGGGATGCGATTGCGGGGCTGTATCAATGTGCAGATGGCCGCTGGGTCCGGCTGCACACAAACTTCCCGCATCATCGCGATGGTGTGCTGGGTCTGCTTGGGAATATTGCGCATGATCGCGCCGCGGTCGCTGCGGCACTCAGCACCTGGCGCGCGGCGAATTTCGAAGCAGCGGCAGCGGAAGCCGGCCTTGTGGTGACAATGGCGCGAAGCCTGGCCGAATGGGATGCCTCACCCCAGGGCCAGGCAGCTTCCAGCCTACCGGCAGTGCTGATCGAGAAAATCGGCGATGCGCCGCGCATGCCCTTGCCGCCCGCGGCTGCGCGCCCGCTTTCCGGCCTGCGTGTGCTTGACCTCACGCGCGTCATCGCCGGGCCTGTCGCTGGCCGCACACTCGCTGCCCATGGCGCTGACGTTTTGCATATCAGCGCCGCGCATTTGCCAAGCTTTGATGAATTGGTGATGGATACCGGGCGGGGCAAAAGAAGCGCGTCACTTGATTTGCGCGCCGCGAATGATCGGGCACGCCTGCGCGATTTGGCCGCCAGCACCGATATCTTTCTGCAAGGCTATCGCCCAGGTGCCATTGCCGGGCATGGCTTCGCGCCAGAGGCACTCGCCGCGCTCAATCCCGGCATCATCTGTGTCTCGCTTTCTGCCTATGGCCATATTGGCCCCTGGGCAGCGCGGCGTGGATTTGATTCTTTGGTGCAGAATGCCAATGGCATGAATGATGCCGAAGCACTTGCCGCGCGGGAGGATAAGCCGCGCCCCTTGCCCTGCCAGGCTTTGGATCATGCTTCGGGCTATTTGCTCGCCTTCGGCGCCATGGCCGCGCTGCTGCGCCGGGCGGAGGAAGGCGGGTCTTGGCTGGTGCGTGTCTCGCTTGCTGGTACAGGTGAATGGATCAAGCGCCTGGGGCGCTTGGAAGGGGGGCTCACCGCGCCTGGGCTGACGCCTGCGGAAATTGACGCGGCGCTGGAAGAAAGTGCCAGCGGCTTCGGCCCCATGCGCGCCACGCGCCATGCCGCGCGCCTGCAAGCGACACCAACGCGTTGGGATTTGCCGGCCATGCCGCTTGGCAGCCATGCGCCGGCTTGGGCGCCCGATTAGCCCCGCCGGGTTACTTCAGGCAGCGCAGAAACAGGGTGGAAGGATGCGCAACTTCCCCCACCGCATCGGCGGCACGCGCCGCCTGATCGGCAACCCCAGGTGTTACGGTGACATTCTGTTCACGCAAAAAATCCAGCGCTTCCGTGTGCTTCACAGCGAAGTTCACATTCTGAGGAATATCGCCGGTCTGCCGCGCTACCTGGCCGGCATTGAGTTTTGACACCACAACGCCAATCACCTGCCCGCGCATATCCAAAAGCGGCCCGCCGGAATTGCCCGGCTGCACTGGCGCGCTGATCTGAATATGGCGCGGATTATCGGCAAGCCCGGCAAGGGCGGAGACCTCTCCGGTGGTCAGTGTGGGGCCAGAAGAAAGCAACCCCGCCAGCGGGAAACCATAGGTCACAACGCCTTCACCCCGGCGGATATTGGCAGCGCCACGGAAGGGTAGAATGGGGCCTGCTTCCGCTTCGGTGCTGAGCAAGGCCAAGTCACGCGTTGCATCACTGGCCAAGACTCGGGCTGGTAATTCCCGGCCATCCGGCAGGCGCGCGGCAACTTCGACACAGCCATCAATCACGTGGTGATTGGTCATTATCCGGCGCGCCGCAACCACAAAGCCCGTACCGGAAGAAACCGCGCGGCGTGCTGCGCGTTCACCTGGTGCCAGCGGCGGCGGCTTGTCGCGCGGCAGTTCCGCTTGTGCGCTGGGGCCGGGCGGGGTGGCTGCGCCTTGTCGCGGCAGGGGCTGGGGCTTTTCGGTGGGCAGCCCCGCGCGCGGGCTTTGGGCTGGCGCCGCCGGCGGCGGCTTTTGCGCCAAGGCCGCCACGCCCGAGCCAAGCCCAAACAGGACCGCCAACAAGATAGTTTGCTTCATAACCAGACTCTGCCGCGCGCAGCCTGCCGCGGTCAATGATGCGGCTAAAGATGTCCCTCGCGCCGGAAGGAATAATGCTGTCCATTACCGATGATCAGGTGATCATGCAGCACAATGCCAAGCATGGTGGCGGCCTGGCCAATCTCGCGCGTCATGTCCACATCCGCACGAGACGGTGAGGGGTCGCCAGAGGGGTGATTATGCACCAGGATCAGCGCTGTCGCCTGTAATTCCAAGGCGCGGCGCACCACTTCGCGCGGATAGACGGGCGTGTGATTGACGGTGCCCTTCGCCTGCGCTTCATCGGCAATCAGGCGGTTCTTGGCATCCAGGAACAGGATGCGAAATTGCTCGACCCTTTCGCGTGCCATCACCGCGTTCAGATAGGCGAGCAGCTTTTCCCAATTGTTCAAAACGGGGCTTTCGCGCACTTCCTCCCGCGCCAGCCTGAGAGCGGCAGCCTGAATGCAGCGCAGCGCTGCAATGCCGGCCTCCCCCAGGCCTTCAATCTGGCCAAGTTCCTGCACCGGCGCACTGATGGCCCCGGCGAAGGACCCAAAGCGCCCCAGTAAGGCGCGGGCGATTGGTTTGGTGTCGCGCCGAGGCAGCGCCAGGAACAGCACCATTTCCAGCAATTCATGATCCAGTAGCGCATCCGGCCCGGCGCGCAGCAGCTTTTCGCGCATGCGGGCGCGATGCCCCAGATGGCCGGGGGGTGCCTCGGCCGCATCGGTGACAAGCTCCAGCCCTGGCAGGGCGCTGGCCTCAGCGAGGCCCTTGGTCTTGCGGATAGCCATGGTTCCAACCCGTTGGCGCCTTTCCTTAAGCGCGAAACTGGATAGGTAAATAAAACCTATGGTAGAAATTTACCAGCCAAAAACAACGCGCCCCATGATTCGCCCGGGCAGCAGGGTGAAGGCGCCGGTGACCAGCAATGCCCCCAGATAGAGTCCGATCATGGCCCTGCGATGCGCGCGGATGTTTCGCCGCCGCGCCAGGAACACCGCCGCTGCCAGGCCACAAAGGGTGAAGGCCGAAAGCCCATGAATCCA
>CAMCZJ010000151.1 GCA_945886995.1 Asaia bogorensis | reverse complement strand
TTCGCCTCCAAGGAAGCGCTGTTGGAAGCGCTGCTTGGTCGCCTTGCCGCCTTCATCGCCCAGGAATTCGCGGCTTGCGTTGCTTCCCAGCAGGAGGGGCCCGGGCGCGTGGCGCGCGCGATGCTGGAATGGGGCTTTGGCGAGGGCGAGATGGCCTGCAATGAACGCCATGAGCGCGCTGGCGCGGTGTTCCTGGCGGCCTTTCACCATGATTCTGCGCTTTTGGCACCGATGCGCGCCGTGATTGCGGAAATGCGCGCGGCTGTGGCCGCTGATGGCCTGCCGCCCGGCCATGGTGCGGCCATCATGGCCGCTGGCGATGGGTTGTTCATGGCGCGGTTATTCAGCCTTTACACGCCAAGCGCGGGCGAATTGGCGGAAATGCGGGAAGCCCTTTCCGGACTTTTAGGGGTGCGGCCATGACCAGGCGGGGCAAGATCATCGCGGGGCTTTTGCTTCTTGGGATAGGGTGCGCGGCTTTTTGGCAAATGCGCCCAAGCACGCCGCCCTCCGCAAGCCCCGTGCCTGCCGCCGCCACTGGCCCGATTGGTGTTGGCGCGCTGGGCCGCGTTGAACCGGCTTCGCGCATTCGCCGGCTCAATCAACCAGGCGGCATGGCGGTCACGCGGTTGGAACGGCTGCTGGTGGCGGAAGGCGCGGAAGTGACGCAAGGCCAATTGCTTGCCGAATTCGCCGATGCTGCCATGAAGGACGCCGCCGCCGCCCAAGGCGCAGCCGCCGTGGCAGAGGCAGAGGCGCAACTCGCCCGGCTGCGCGCCGCAGGCAGACCTTCAGAGATTGACGCGCAACGCGCGCGGATCGAAGCCATCACCGCGCAGGAAGAAATCGCGCTGCGCGATGCTGAGCGGGCGGAGCGCCTGGTGCCGACGGGGGCGGGCGCCGTGGCGGCAGCGGATCGCAGCCGCGCCATTGCCATAAGATTGGCCGCCGAAAAGCGCGAGGCCATGGCGGCACTGGATACGCTGCTATCTTCCCGGCCTGAGGATATTGCGCTTGCCGAAGCGCGCCTTGCCGGTGTGCGGGCGGCGGCGGCGAAGGCGCAGGCGGATGCCGAATTGGCCCGTGTACGCGCGCCGATTGCGGGCACCATCCTGCGGATATTCGTCCGCCCCGGCGATCAAGTCGGCGCGGATGGTGTTCTGGAAATGGCCGATCTTTCCAAGCTTGAAGTGGTGGCTGACGTCTATGAGACCGATCTGCCGCGCGTGCGCCTTGGCGCATCAGCGGAAGTGGTGGTGCCCGGTGAAGCAAAGCGCTTCGCGGCGGAAGTGAGTGCCATCGGCTGGACGGTGCGGCGCCAAACCCAGGCGAGCAATGACCCCGTGGCGGCGGTGGATGCGCGCACGGTTGAAGTGCGCCTGACGCTGGATGAGGCGGGTGCGGCGGCTTTGCGCCGGCGGTCCAATATGCAGGTGCAAGTGGCGATCCGGCCGTGAATGCGCTGACGGAGAATTTGCGTGCGCCGCCGGAGGCTTCCGCGCCGGCGCCGGTTGGCAAGGGGCGCGTTTCGCCGCTTGATTGGTTCCTGCTGCCCGCACGGCTTGCGGCAAGGCAGCTTTTCTTTGAACGTGCGCGGCTGCTTTCCGCCATTGCCGGGGTGATGTTCGCCGCCGTGCTGGTCTTTATGCAGCTTGGGTTCCGCGCCGCTTTGTTTGACAGCGCAACCCGGCTTTACGCCGCCATGCAGGCGGAAATCTTTCTGATGAATCCGCTGACCGAGGCGAGCTTCCGGCCCGAAGCCTTGCCGCGTATTCGCGCGCATCAGGCACTTGCCTTGCCAGAAGTGGCACAGGCGGTGCCGGTGTATTTGACGCAAGCTTCCTGGCGTAATCCAGAAACCGGCGCGCGGCGTGCCATTCAATTGATCGGCTTTGATGTTGAAGCGGGCGCCATGCGCTTTGAAGGCTTGGACAAGATATCCGATGCGCTGCGCCAAGTGGATACAGTGGGGTTTGATATTCGATCCCGCCCTGAATTCGGTGATGTTGGCAAGCTGCTTACTGAACGCGGCCCTTTTGAGGTGCAGGTCGGCAATCGCATGATGCGCATTGTGGGCATTGTGGAAATCGGCCCTTCCTTCGGCGCCGACGGTAATCTGGTGATGAGCGAGGTGAATTTTCGCCGCGTGGTGCGCGGGCGCGATCCCGCCAATGTTGACCTGATTGCCATTCGCCTTGTCCCCGGCGCCGATATTCAGTCTGCCAAGGCGCGGCTCAAGGCCCTATTGCCCAGTGACGTGCTGGTGCTGACTCAGCCCGAATTGGTGGCGCATGAACGCCATTATTGGGAAACCGCGACGCCCATTGGTTTTATTTTTGGCTTTGGCAGCATCATGGGGCTGATTGTCGGCATGGTGATTGTCTATCAGATCCTGTTCAGCGACATCGCCAATCATTTGCGCGAATACGCAACGCTGAAGGCGATTGGCTATTCTAATTTCTACCTGGCGCGCGTTGTCATGGCGTCAGCGCTGATCTTGGCGTTATTGGGGTTTCTGCCGGGGTTTCTTGCCTCCTTCTGGTTGTATGATTTCGTGGGCGCTGCCACCTTCCTGCCGCTTGGCATGACCTTGGATCGGACCATCACGGTGTTTCTGATGATCTTCGGCATGTGCACGCTGGCCGGCCTGCTTGCCATGCGCAAGCTCCGTGATGCCAATCCGGCGGATATGTTTTCCTGATGGAACGCGATCCCATCCGGATAGAGGCGCTGAACTACGCCTATGGCGAAGGCGAATTGCGCCGCCCGGTGCTGCGCGATGTTGCCTTGCAGGTGGGCGTTGGTGAGGTGTTGCTGCTGACCGGCCCATCAGGTTCCGGAAAGACCACTTTGCTGACGCTGATCGGCGCGCTGCGCGCCATGCAGGAAGGTTCCTGCGCCGTCTTGGGGCAGGAATTACTCGGCGCGTCCGAAAGGGCGCGTGTCGCGCTCCGTCAGCGCATCGGCTTTATCTTCCAGAACCATAATCTGCTCGGCGCGCTCACTGCGCGGCAGAATGTATCCATGGCGCTGGAAGTGGAACCGCGCTGTTCAGAAGCTGAGCGCTTGGCACGCGCGGGCGAAATGCTGGCGGCGGTAGGGTTGGCAGAACATGCGGATCGCCTGCCTGGCAAGCTTTCCGGTGGGCAGCGCCAACGCGTTGCCATTGCCCGCGCCTTGGCCGGTGGGCCCGGCTTGGTGTTGGCCGATGAACCGACTGCCGCGCTCGACAAGGTTTCCGGCGCCGAAGTGGCCCATTTGCTGCGCGATTTGGCGAAATCCCGTGGCGTGCCGATTTTGATGGTCACGCATGACCCCCGCATTCTGGATATCGCGGACCGGGTGGTGGCGATGGAAGACGGGCGAATTGTGGAGAAAACGTAATCTATTGAATGCTGTGCGGGCTTTTGATTGACATTGCTGCATCGCGGCGGTGACATGACGCGTCTTCAACAGAAAAGAGGCCCCCCATGCAAAGACTCGGCTTTAAGGCTGCGATTGCCGCGCTTTTGGCGACATTCGCAACACCCAGCTTCGCACAATCATCCGCGAGCCCCACACTTGATGCCATCAAGGCGCGCGGTACGCTGAATTGCGGGGTTGGCACCGGTGTTGCCGGCTTTGCCCTGCCCGATAGCCGGGGAGTCTGGCAGGGGCTGGATGCTGATCTGTGCCGCGGCCTTGCGGTCGCGATTTTCAATGATGCGTCCAAAGTGCGCTTTGTGCCGCTGTCTTCGTCAACGCGCTTTACCGCGCTTGGTTCTGGCGAAGTTGATGTCTTGTTCCGCACATCCACCCAGACCATGCTGCGTGACACCACACTCGGCCTGCGCCATGTCACGACCTATTTCTATGATGGTCACGGCTTCATGGTGAAGGCGGATGCCGGTGTGCAGAAGGTCGCCGAAATGCGCGGCGCCACCATTTGCCTGATCCAAGGCACGACGAATGAACAGGTGACGGCGGATTACTTCCGCAGCATCAATACGCCCTTCCAAGCGGTGGTGTTTGAACGCACGGACCAAGCCGTGGCCGCTTTGCAAGCCGGCCGCTGCGACAGCTTCGGCACGGATGCATCCCAGCTTGCTGGCGTGCGGTCTTCAATGCCGAAGCCGGCCGATTGGTCCATCCTGCCGGAGCGTTTTTCGAAGGAACCTTACGGCGCTTATATCCGCCGCGGGGATGATCAATGGTTCGATGTGGTGCGTTGGTACACCACGGCCATCATCGAAGCGGAAGAGCAAGGCGTGACCCAGGCCAATGCGGAAGAACGGCGCCGCACTAGCACCAACCCCAATACGCGTCGGCTTTTGGGTGTGACGCCGGAACTTGGCCAATCCCTGAAGCTTGATCCGGCCTGGGCCTATAATGTCGTGCGTGCCATCGGCAATTATGGGGAGCTGTATGAGCGCACCATGGGCGATAAGAGCCAGGTGCAATTGCCGCGCGGCCCGAACCATCTTTGGACCACGCCTGGTGGCTTGATGTACGCGCTGCCGCTGCGCTGAGCGACAGCAAGGTGATTTCTGAGGGGGGCCTTATGCGGCCCCCCTTTTTATTTCAATCGTCTGAACGGCTGGGGCTGCCGGCCAGCACGCCGCCATCAATCACAATCGTCTGCCCGGTCATGAAGGACCCCGCTGCTGAGCCCAGAAAAACTGCCGCGCCCGCGATTTCATCGGGTTCTCCAATACGTTTCAGCGGTGTGTCCTTGGTACGCTTGGCGTAAATGCCGGGGTCTTCCCAAAGGGCGCGGGCGAAATCCGTCCGCACCAGGCCGGGCGCAATGGCATTGGCGCGCACGTTTTTCGGCCCCCATTCCACCGCAAGATTCCGCACCAATTGCATATCCGCTGCCTTGGAAATGGCATAGGCGCCAAGCACGGGCGAACCCCGGAAGCCGCCGATGGACGAGATGATGATGATGGACCCGCCGCCGCGTTCCGCCATGCCCGGCGCGGTCATATGCGACAGCCACAGATTGGATTTGATGTTGGACGCCATGATCTTATCAAAGATCTCATCGGGCATGGTCATGGCGGGGCCGAAATGTGGGTTGATGGCGGCATTGCAGACCATGATGTCCTCCTGGCCCCAGGCCGCGATGGTTTGGTCTATCAACGCCTGACATTCATTCTTGCGCCCGATATTGCAGGCGATGGCCATGGCGTCCCCGCCCTTGGCCTTGATGGCATCCACTACTTCCTGGCAGGCATCAATCTTGCGGGATGATACCACTACCTTGGCGCCTTGTTCGGCCATTCTTTCGCAAATCGCCCGGCCAATGCCGCGGCTGCCGCCGGTAACCACGGCCACCTTGCCGGTCAGATCAAATAGGGACATGGCGTTTCCTTCTGCACCTGTGTGCCTGGAGCATTTTCAAGCCAAGTGGCCTCACTTGGCGGCTCGGAAAATGCGACCAAACACTATGTTACCGCATGTCTGCCACGCCTTTGCGTGGTGGACATGCGGTAAGGCAGCATGACGCGCGCTTTCCCGCAACCGGGTGCTTGCCCTCAGGCGCAGAGTGCCGGAGACTACCCCGAAAGGGGCGCCAGGCCCCGCCTGGATGAGGGAGAGACGCTTTGGCCGAGAATCAATTCGTGCAGCATGTGACGATGGGGGAGGTGCATGTGCTGCGCCTGGCCAACCCCCCGGTGAATACGCTGCGCACCGAAATCCGCGCCGGGCTGTATGATGGCATGAAGGCCGCGCGCGCCGCCGGCGCCAAGGCAGTGGTCATTATCGGCACGGGGCGCATGTTCTGCGCCGGGGCGGAAATGACCGAATTCGGCAAGCCGCGTGTGCCGCCATCCCTGACTGAAGTTTTTGAGCAGTTTGAAAGCTTCCCAGGCCTGACGGTCGCCGCCATTCATGGCTCGGCGCTCGGTGGTGGTTTGGAAGTGGCGCTCGCTTGCCACGCGCGCGTGGCGCTTGCGGATGCGAATCTGGGCCTGCCGGAAGTGAAGCGCGGCTTTGTGCCGGGGGCTGGCGGCACGCAGCGCCTGCCGCGCCTGATCGGCCCGGAAGCGGCGCTGAAAGTTATTGTCTCCGGCGACCCGATTAAGGCGACTGAGGCGCACAAGCTCGGCTTCGTGGATGCGATCGTGGAAGGCGATCTGGAAGCTTGTGCGGTTGCTTTTGCGCGCGCCAATCTCGGCAAGACTTTCACCCTGGCGCGCAATCGCACGGATAAGATCGCGGGCCAGGATATGGCGGCGTTTGATGCGGCTGCAGGCGCTTTGCTGAAGCGCGCCCGCGGGCAGGAAAGCCCCAAGGGGTGTGTGGAAGCTGTGCGCGCTTCCTTCACTTTGCCGTTTGAGGAAGGCTTGCAGAAGGAACGGGATTTATTTGCAACCCTGGTGGCGGGCGAACAATCCAAGGCGCTGCGTCATATCTTCTTCGGTGAACGCGAAGCGCAGCGCGTCCCTGGCCTGCCGGCTGATACGCAAGTGCTGCCCGTGGGCAAGCTTGTCGTGATTGGCGGCGGCACCATGGGTGGCGGCATTGCCATGAGTGCGGCGAATTTCGGCGTGCCCGTGACCATTGTGGAAATGACTGAAGAAGCGCTCGCCCAGGGCCTGCAACGCTGTGAAGCGAATTGGCAGCGCACGGTCGCTTCTGGGCGCTTGTCTCAGACCGAATACGAAAAGCGCCGGGCATTGCTGAGCGGTTCGACCGATTTCGAAAAAACCGTGGGCGAAGCCGATCTGGTGATCGAAGCGGTATTCGAGAATATGGATGTGAAGAAGCAGGTCTTCGCGCGTTTGGATAAGGCGGCGCGGCCGGGGATTGTGCTGGCTTCCAATACTTCCACGCTTGATATTGACCAGATCGCCAATGCGACGTCTCGGCCCGAATGGGTGATGGGCATGCATTTCTTCAGCCCTGCCAATGTGATGCGCCTGCTTGAAAATGTGCGTGGGTCCAACACCAATCCGGTTGCTATCGCGACGGCGACTGAATTCGGCAAGAAGATCGGCAAGCTGCCGGTGCTGGTGGGCAATTGCGATGGCTTTGTCGGCAATCGCATGACGGGCAAGCGCACGCCGCAGGTGGAAAAGCTGCTGCTGGAAGGCTGCTTGCCGCAGGATATTGACCGCGTGATGGAAGGCTACGGCATGGCCATGGGGCCGCTCGCCACCGGTGACCTTGCTGGCTTGGATATTGGCGCGGCGGTGCGCAAGGCGCGTGGCACTGTGGCTCCCATCGCTGATGCGGTGGTGGCTGCCGGGCGCTTCGGTCAGAAAACCAGCAAGGGCTGGTATATGTATGATGAAAAGCGCAACCGCTTGCCGGACCCGGAAGTGGAAAGCATCATCCTGGATGTCGCGGAAAAGATGCAGGTGCGCCGCCGCAAGATCGAAGCGGATGAAATCCTGGAACG
>CAMCZJ010000150.1 GCA_945886995.1 Asaia bogorensis | reverse complement strand
GGCGGTGGAAACGCGCTGGATTTCCGGCACATCCACGACGCCAATCACGGCGGCTGGTGGCGGTGTGCCGGGCGGTAGAGGGGCAACTGCCTGGGCCGTCTGCGGCGGGCGCTGCGGCTGAGCGGGCTGCGCGGGGCGCTGACCTTGCGGCTGCGCCTGCCCCTGGCCTGGCACGAACCAGCCCGGTTGATTCTGCGCCGCGGCCACCATGGGGAAGGCCAATAGCGCGGCAAGGACAAGGCGGATCATGGGGCAATCATCCCGTGTTAGAAGCGTGTACCGAAGCCAAGGCGGAAAAGCTGAGTCTTGTCGTAGTCTTTCTTCACAATAGCTTTGCCGAAATCAATATTGATCAGCCCGATCGGGCTACGCCAAGAAAAGCCAATACCCACGCTGACGCGCGGATCAGCGTCATCTACCGGTTTGGCGCCGGGATATTTGGTTTGGTCGAAATAGCTGTCCGGAATGCCGGAAAGCGAACCCACATCCACAAAGGTGCGGCCCAGAAGGCCCAGCTCATTCGGGAGCGGCAAGGGGAAGCGCATCTCCGCTGAGGTGGTCCAGAGAACCTGACCACCGAGCGAATCCCCTGTTGAAGTATCCTGCGGGCCGGCGCCCCCAAGGCGGAAGCCACGCAGGTTTTCACCACCCAGGAAGAAACGGTCCACAATGCGGTCATCCTTGTCGCCAAGCGGGCTCAGAATCCCGCCACCGGCAGCAAGCACCAGCACGAAATCAGGGTCATTCAACCAGCGTTCAAAGGGAATGTAATATTGCCCATCGGCGCGGGTGCGGAAGTAGTTCACATCACCACCAATCCCAGCGTAATCGCCACCCACACGCACCACATAACCAGAACGCGGTTCAACGCGGCTATCGCGCATGTCATAGGTAACGGTGGTGGAAACCTGCGAAAGCAGTGTGCGACCAGCCTGTTCCTGAATGAAGCGAGAAGCAAAGCTGTTGATATCAAAGATGTCCCGATCAATCAGCGAATAGGACCAGTTTTGCCGTAGCCGGTCATTGATTTCATAACCGGTACGCAGCGCAAAGCCTGCGCGCCTTTCGCGATAGCCGGTCACAAAGCGCAAATCACGATTGATCAGAAAGGCATCCGCCCCGGCGGCCAGATTACGATCCAGGAATTGCGGATCAGTGACCGAAAGATCAAGCTGGCTGCGCTTTTGCGCCAATACGCCGCCAACACGACCATCGAGCCCCATGCCGAGCAGGTTGCGTTCCCGCACGCCCACATCCAACAAAAGCCCCGCATCAGTGGCGTAACCGCCGCCCAGGGTGAATTCGCCGGTGGCACGTTCCACGACCGATGTCATCAAATTCACTTGTTCAGGCCCTGAACCGGGCTGATTGGTGATTTGGACATCGGAAAAGTAACCCAGGGACCGAATGCGGTCACGCGAACGGCGGATTTGCCGCGCATTCATCGGATCGCCTTCAGCAAGGCGGAACTCGCGGCGGATCACACGGTCTTCCGTGCGCGTATTGCCGGAGATGTCAATCCGCTCGACAAAGGCGCGGGGGCCTTCACGCACAATGAAGGCCAGATCAATGGTGGCCGCTTCCGGATTGCGGGTGATGCGAGGCAGCACTTCGATGAAGCTTTCACCGCGCCCTTGCAGCGCATCGGCAAGGGCGGTGGCGGCGCGCTCCACTGAATCGCCATCATACCATTCGCCATCGGCGATTTCGACTTCGCCGCGCAGCCCAGTGATGCTGATACGAGGGACTTCGCTGATGATCTCAACCTTGCCGACGCGATAGCGTTGCCCTTCATTGATCGTGAAGGTGACGAAGAACGCGCTGCGATCCGGGGTCAATTCACCGGAAGAACCTGTGACCTGCACATCGGCAAAGCCTTGGCGGAGGTAAAAGCGGCGCAGCAATTCGCGATCATAGGTCAGGCGTTCGGGATCATAGATGTCGCTTGAAGACAGCAGGCGGAACCATGCCTGTTCCTGAGAGGAAACCACATCCCTGAGCCGCGCTTCGGAGAAGGCATTATTGCCAACAAAATTTACGCGCGCGATCAGTGCCGGATCGCCTTCGACAATTTCAAACACCAGATCAACGCGGTTCTGTTCAAGCTCCACGATTTTGGGCTCAACGGTCGCGCGAAACCGCCCGCGCCGCGCATAAAGTTCCAATATGCGCTGCCGATCCGTCTGCACCGCCGCTGGGGTAAAGACGCCGCGCGGCTGAATTTGCACAACGCTGCGCAGAATTTCGCTAGAGATACGCCGGTTGCCTTCAAAAGCAACGCGGTTGATCAGGGGGTTTTCCACCACCTGCACCACCACGCGGCTGCCTTCGGTGCGGATCGTCACATCACGAAACAGCCCTGTCGCAAAAAGCGCGCGCAGACTACGGTCAATTTGGTCCTGTTCCGCGGCGTCGCCAACCTGAACCAGCATGTAACTACGCACCGTATCAGGGTCTATCCGCTGGGTGCCCAGCACCTCAACGGCCGTGATGCGACCGCCGCCGCGGGCAGGTTCCTGCGCGGCCAAAGGCACGGCCAGGGCCAGGAAGACAAAAAGGGCAAAAAAAGCGCGTAACTGCTTCACGGACTCGGCATCTCTCTCAAGATAACATCTCTACCTAGCCGAGCCGCGCCCCCCTCGCCACCCCCAAACCGTCAACTAAGCAGGCCGCTCACCCAGCGCACCACGCCAAGCTGCGCCAAGTCATTCCAGGTCGCGAAAATCATCAGCCCGATCAGCAAGGCAAAGCCTGCCCGGAAGCCATATTCCCGTGCTTTCAAGGGCAAGGGGCGCCCGCGGATGGCCTCAGCCGCGTAGAACATCAAATGCCCGCCATCCAGCACTGGGATAGGGAAAAGATTGATCAAGGCAAGGTTCACCGAAAGCAGGGCCGCGAAGGTGATGAAGGCGGAAAGCCCCATATGCGCGACCTGCCCCGACATTTGCGCAATCCGGAGCGGCCCGCCCAGATCCTCGGCCCCGCGGCTGCCGGAGATCATCTGCCACACCCCAACCAGCGTCTGCCAGGTGATATCCAGCGTATGGGTCACCCCCGCCCAAACGGCGCTGAAGGGGTCAAGCTTTTCGAAAATCGGCGCGCCGGCGGTAATGCCAAGCATACCAAGCCCATCGGAAGGGCGCGGCTGCGGGGTCGCCATGACCTTGATTTGGGAATCGCCCCGCGCGACCATGATTTCAATGGCCTGTCCAGCGCGCGCCTGGACATAGCGCTGCAAGGCTTCAAACCGCTCGACTGGCTGCCCATCCATGGCGATGATCCGGTCCCCCGGCGCCAGCCCGGCCCGGGCGGCGGCTGAGGATTCCACCACATTGCCCACGGTCGGCACTGCGGAAGGCTGGCCCACCACCACGAAAAGCGCGGCAAAAAGCAGAATGGCCAGGGCGAAATTGAAGAAGGGGCCTGCGGCGACCACCAAGGCGCGGTCGCCCACGGATTTCTCATGGAAGGTCTCACCGGGGCGGAAGCCAGCCGCCTGTTCAGGCGCGGCCTCCCCCAAATCCTCCATGCCGTGCATTTTCACATAGCCGCCAAGTGGCAACCAGCCGATCCGCCATTCGCAGCCGCGCTTGTCGGTCCGGGTGTAAAGGGCGCGGCCAAAGCCGATGGAAAAACGTTCCACATGCACGCCGCGCCAGCGTGCTGCCAGATAATGGCCAAGCTCATGGATGAAAATCAGCACCCCAAGCACCACGAGGAAGGAGGCGATGCTACGGAAGGGTTCGGGCAAAAATTCCAAGAGAAAGGCTCCTAAACAAGCGCGAATTCAGACCAGCGCGGCACGCTTTGCGGCGATCAGCCCCGCTTCGGACCGCGCCGCGCCGTCATGCGCCATGATGGCGGGCAAATCCGCAGCCTCTGGCGCACCAAGGCGCGAGAGCGTTTCTTCCACCACTGCCGCGATATCGAGAAAGCGCAGCCGTTTTTCAAGGAAGAGGCCGACCGCAATCTCATTCGCAGCGTTCAGAATGGTGGGCGCGCCACCGCCGGCGCAGAGCGCAGCACGGGAAAGCCTGAGCGCAGGGAAGCGCACCGGGTCTGGCGCGAAGAATTCCAGCTTGCCGAGCCCGATCAGATCAAGCGGCGGCACTGAAGCGGCCATGCGCGCCGGCCAGGCCAGGGCATGGGCGATAGGCGTGCGCATATCAGGCGTGCCAAGCTGCGCCAGCACCGAACCATCGGTGTATTGCACCAACCCATGAACGGTGGATTGCGGGTGGACCAGCACCTCAATCCGCGATTCCGGCACTGGGAAAAGCCGCGCGGCTTCGATCAGTTCCAGCCCCTTGTTGAACATGGTGGCGGAATCAACGCTGATCTTGGCACCCATGGACCAGACCGGGTGGCGCACCGCGACTTCCGGTGTCACCAAAGCCATTTCCGCCATAGACATGGTGCGGCATGGCCCGCCCGAGGCTGTCAGGATGATCTTCGCCACCGCCGATGGGTCGCGCATATCAAGCGCCTGGAAAATGGCGTTATGTTCGCTGTCCACGGGCAGAATGGTCGCGCCCCCGGCGCGCGCTGCGGCCAAAACGGGCTCACCGGCGCAAACCAGGCTTTCCTTATTGGCGATGGCCATGACGCCGCCGCGCGCGAGCGCCGCCATGGTGGCGGGCAGGCCGGCAGCGCCCACAATGGCGGCCATGGTCCAATCAGCGGGAAGGCTGGCGGCCGCGATCACTGCCTCCGGCCCCGCCGCTACCTGGGTATCCGTCCCGGCGAGTGCTTCCTTCAGGGCCGCGTATTGTGCGGGGTCGGCCAGGACCGCATGCCGCGCTTTGAGCCGCCGCGCCTGGGCCGCCAAGCCCTGCCAATCGCGCCCGGCCACCAGGGCCACAATGTCGAATTGGCCTTCCGGTGCGGCTTCCAGCAGAGAGACCGTGCTTTTCCCAACCGAACCCGTGCTGCCCAGAACCGTGATCCGGCGCGGCGTGGCCCCGCTTAATGCCATAGCGGCGCGCCCCTGCCGGCGAGCAGCGCAAAGGCGGTTGCGAGCGGCGCCGCCGCCATCACGCCATCCAAACGGTCAAACACGCCGCCATGTCCGGGAATGAGTGAGGAACTATCCTTCACCCCGAAGCGGCGCTTGATGGCGCTTTCCAAAAGATCACCTGCCTGTGACATCAGCCCCAGCATGGCCGCGATTGCTGCCGCGCGTGAAGCCCCCCCCGGCGCCAGCAGGGATGCGACCCCCGCGCCAACCAGGATCGCAGCCAAAAGCCCCCCCGCCGCACCGGACCAGGTCTTGCCCGGCGATATGGCAGGGGCAAGCTTCGGCCCACCCAAAGCGCGCCCAGCAAGATAAGCCCCAGTGTCTGACGCCCAGACAACCAGCACCATGAACAGCGTATTGAGCAGCCCGGCCCAATCCGTGCCGCGCAGCAAAATCAGGGAAAAGCCACAAAGACCAATGTAGAAAAGCCCCGCCGCCGGCCAGATATCGCCGCGCCGTTGCAGGACCAACAACACCACGCAGCCCGCGACCAAAAGCCCCAGCGCGCCAAGGGGCGGGCCAAAGGCTGCCAGCAGCATGACGCCGAGCGTGATGATAGGCAGCAGAATACCGGGCCAGCGATAGACTGAAGCGCCAGAAAGCCTGAGCCATTCCCAAGACAGCAGCACCATAACGGCGCCAATCAGCACATCCCAAACGACACCGCCGCACCAGATGCCAAAAACGGCGATTGGGATCAGCACCGCCGCCGATGCCCCCCGCAGCGCCAAATCGCGCCAGGGGCGCGATGCGGCGGCACCCGCTGCCGATTGAGAAGTTGAAGCTTCGGTCACGTCAGGGGCGCAGCCCGTAGCGGCGTTCACGGCGATGGAATTCAGCCACCGCGCCGCGCAAATCCTCCGCCGAGAAATCCGGCCAAAGCACATCCAAAAAGACGAACTCCGCATAGGCCGCCTGCCACAGCAGGAAGTTCGACAGCCGCTGTTCGCCCGAGGTGCGGATGATCAGATCAGGATCGGGCATGCCCGCCGTTTGCAGGAAGCCACCAAATTGCGCTTCGCTCAGCGCTTCCGGATTCAGCGTGCCGGCCTTGGCGGCGCTGGCAATGGCTTTGGTCGCGGCCAGAATTTCATCCCGTGCGCCATAGGATAGCGCCATCACCAGATTGAGCCTGGTGCCGCCCGCAGTGGCTTCTTCCGCATCGGCCACCATGCGGGACAGCTCTTCGCCGAAGCGGCTATGGTCACCAATCACATGCAGCTTGACGCCATCACGCACCAGCCCGGCCACTTCATTGCGCAAATACAAGCGCAACAGCCCCGATAGCGCGGAGACTTCCTCAATCGGGCGGCGCCAATTCTCGCTTGAAAAGGCGAAAAGCGTGAGCCAGCCAATGCCGGCTTCAGCGGCGGCCTGCACCGCGCGGCGTGCGGCTTCCGCGCCGGCGCGATGGCCAAGCGCCACGGGCATCCCGCGCGCTTCCGCCCAACGGCGATTGCCATCCATGATGATCGCAACATGCGCTGGCGGCGCCTGCGGGGCGCCCGTGGCGGGCAGCGGGTCGGTCGCGGCACTCATGCGTCGCTTCCTTCCGCGCGATCAGGCCCCAGCCGGTTCCGCAAGCGCATATTCCCCCTGATGTGCCGAACGGTCTTCAGACTGTCCGGATATCCTTGTCCTTGTCCACCAAGGCCGCATCTATCTGCTTGACGAATTGATCGGTCAGTTTCTGCACCTCTTCCTCGGCGCGCTTCACTTCATCCTCGCCGAGTTCGGCCTTTTTGCCGGCCGCCTTGATCTGTTCCATGCCATCACGGCGCACGCCACGCACTGCGACGCGGGCCTGTTCGGCATAGCGCGCCGCGGCCTTGGCCAGTTCATTGCGCCTTTCGGTGGTGAGCGGTGGCAGCGGCACGCGAATGACCTGGCCTTCCGCCTGCGGGTTGAGCCCAAGATTAGCTTCCCGAATGGCGCTTTCCACAGCCTTGGCCAGCCCCTTGTCCCAGACCTGCACGGCAAGCAAGCCCGGCCCCGCGACTGAGATATTGGCCACCTGATTGAGCGGCGTGACACTGCCATAGGCTTCAACCCGAACGGGTTCCAGCAAGGCGGGGCTGGCGCGGCCCGTGCGCAGGCCGGAGAATTCCTTCTTCAAGGTTTCCATCGCGCCTTCCATCCGGCGCGTCAGATCCTGTTTCAGGGCTTTTGTATCGGTCGGCATGATGCCCTTCCCCCTGGGTTATGGCGCCTGTTCCACCACGGTGGTGAATTTGCCTTCGCCCTTCATGACGGCGGTGAAGGCGCCTGGTTCATGGATATTGAAGACAATGATGGGCAGCTTGTTTTCGCGCGCAAGGCTGATTGCCGCCGCATCCATCACCGCCAGATCGCGCGCCAGCATATCAAGATA
>CAMCZJ010000149.1 GCA_945886995.1 Asaia bogorensis | reverse complement strand
TTATGCTTGGTCGCGGGGCGGGTGATGCCGGTGGTATCGGCTTCCTGGAAGGCATCATTGCCGATCAAATGTGTCGGCACCTGGCCGGTCAGGCAAATCACCGGCACGGAATCCATCAGGGCATCCAAAAGCCCGGTCACCGCATTGGTGGCGCCAGGGCCAGAAGTGACCAGCACCACGCCAACCTTCCCGGTGGAACGCGCATAGCCTTCCGCCGCATGCACCGCCGCCTGTTCATGGCGCACCAGGATGTGGCGAATGGCGTTCTGCTGGAAAATCGCGTCATAGATTGGCAGCACCGCGCCGCCGGGGTAGCCGAAGATTACCTCAACGCCGTTATCCTTCAGCGCGCGCAATACGACCTCAGCACCCGACATGGTCAGGGCATCAGAGGCGGGCGGGGCTTGGGTCGCGGCGGACATGGGTGACTTCCTTCATGAAAAGCAACCGGCCCCGAAGGTTCAGGGCCGGCGAGGAGGGGCTGTTAGACCCTCGGTTAGGGGGCGTCAACGGCAAAAATCAAGAAATGCGAAAAAATTGGCCGATTCACTTTCCGAAAATTGCGTCAAATCTTCAAATCGCGCATTTATGATATAGGATCGGTCCGGGGGCGCCAGTTCATGGTGGCGGAACCAGGTCGCTTGCCGCTTGGTGTATTGCCCACTCGCCAGGATGGCGCGGGCGGAGGCTTCTTCGGGCGTCAGCCGCCCGGCGAGCATGGCCGCGATTTCCGGCACGCCAAGGGCGCGCATGGCGGGCAAGGCGGGGTCAAGCCGCTCCGCCAGCAGGGCGCGCACTTCCTCAACCGCGCCGGCCTGGATCATGGCCGCCCAACGCCGGGCGATGGCGGCACGCAGTTCGGCCCGCGGCGGGTCCAGCAGAATGGCGGCGAAGCGCCAGGGTGCCGGGGCGGCGCTGGCTTCCGCTTGCCAGGCAGCAATGCCGCGCCCAGTGCCGCGCCAGACCTCATAAGCGCGGGCGATGCGCTGGCTGTCGCTCGGCCTCAGTCGCGCAGCGGAGGCAGGGTCCTCGGTTGCGAGCCGTGCATGCAGGGCGGCGGGGCCTTCTTCGGCCAAAAGGCGCCGCGCTTCTTCGCGGGCGGGCGCCGGAATGGGGGGGATGGCGGCGAGGCCTTGGGTGAGCGCCGCGCAATACATGCCCGTGCCGCCGCAGATGATGGGCAGCCGCCCTGCCGCATGGATTTCTTCCATGGCCTTGAGCGCCGCATCGCGCCACCAGGCCACCGATGCGGCCTCGGCGGCTTCGCGCACGCCGTAAAGCGCATGCGGCGCGCGGGCCTCATCCGCTGCGCTCGGGCGGGCGGTGATGATGCGGAGTTCCCGATAAAGCTGCATGCTATCGGCATTGATGATGGCGCCGCCGAGGCGTTCTGCGATGGCGAGGGCGAGTGCGGATTTGCCTGACGCCGTTGGCCCCACGACGAAAAGCGCGAAAGGTTGATCCTTACTCATGGCGCGGGCATAGGCCGGATATGGAAAAGGTATTGACCCTGATCGCGCCGCGCGGCGCGCTTGCCCCGGAACATCAGGCGAAGGTCAGCGCTGCGCTGCGCGACGCGGGCGCTGAACTCGGCGCCGTGGCGCCACTTGCCGCGCAGGAAGCCGCCGATATCCCTTTCGCTGGCTTGCCGCTTGATGTTGCTGATCGCGCCGCGCGCAGCGCGCTGGAAGGCACCCCTGTGGATGCCATCGCTCAGGATGCGGCGGGGCGCCGCAAGCGCCTGCTGATCGCCGATATGGACAGCACCATGGTCACCAGCGAGACCTTGGATGAATTGGCGGGTGAGGCTGGCCTCAAGGACGAAATCTCCGCCATCACGCGGCGCGCCATGAATGGCGAATTGGACTTCGAAGGCGCGCTTCGGGAACGCGTTGGCATGCTGAAGGGGCTGGCGCTGGAAGCGCTGGAGCGCACCTGGGCCACCACCGCGCTGATGCCGGGCGCCGAGGAATTGGTCGCGACCATGCGCGCCCATGGCGCGCGCTGCGCCCTGGTATCTGGTGGCTTCACCTTTTTCACGGGCCGTGTCGCAGAACGGCTCGGCTTTCATGAACACTACTCCAATACCCTGCTGCATGAGGGTGGCCGGCTGACGGGCCTGGTGGGTGAGCCCATTCTGGGCCGCAATGCCAAGCTGGTTACGCTGAAGCGCCTGGCAGCGGAAGAAGGGATTGGTTTGGCAGCGACCCTGGCCGTGGGTGATGGCGCGAATGATCTGGATATGCTGGGCGCCGCCGGGCTTGGCGTTGCCTTCAAGGCCAAGCCCGTTGTGGCGGCGGCAGCGCGGGCGCGGGTGGATCACGCGGATCTGCGCGCGCTGCTGTTTGCGCAGGGGTATCCGTCGGCGGCGTTTCGGCGGGTGGTTTGAGGCGGCGGGGCCGGGGACAGGCACGGAAAAGCTTTGACGGCGGTGCTACCTGGTATTACCAGGGGGCCATGACAGTGAAATCCTCCATCTCCCTTGCCGATGAACAGCACGCTTTTGCCAAGACGCTGGTTGATGCCGGGCGGTTCCCGAGCATGAGTGCTGTGTTGCAGCAAGGGGTCGAACTTCTGCGCCAGCAAATGGAAACTGAGGCGATGGAACGCGCGGCGCTGGCAGAACTGCTCAAGCAAAGGCGCACGGGCGGGTTCGTCTCCGGCGACGAGATGGATGAACGTATCGCTGCGATGCTGGCCCGCAAGCGCCAGGCCCATGCCGTACAGGATTGAATTCGCCCAAGCTTCTGAGCGTGATCTTGAACTGATTTTCGATCATTTGGTCGAAAGCTACGCGGGCTTCGGCGAAAGTACCGACCAGGCCTTGGATCATGCGGCTCAGCGTATCATGGGTATCCGTGCCGCTGCGGAACGTCTGGCGCTATTTCCCGAGCGCGGCATAGCGCGTGGGGATATCCTACCTGGCCTTCGCTTCATGGTGATGGAGCGAGCGATCTATTGGTATGATGTTGATGACGAAGCGCGGGCGGTCCGGGTGCTCGGGATATTTTTCGGCGGGCAGGATCATATTCGCCGCATGCTGATCAGGCTTTTGGGGCCAGACCCCTCCGGCCTCACGTAAAGATTGACCAAAACATCCGCGCACTCGTGATCGCCAGAAACACCGCGAAGGCGCGCTTCAGCACCAAGGGCGGGATGCTGTGCGCCAACTTCACGCCCCAAGGTGTCGCGATGATGGAGGTGGGTGCGATCAGCGCGAAGCCGATCAGGCTGACATAGCCGAGTGAGAAGGGCGGCACGCGCGGATCGCTCCACCCGCCCCAGATCAGGCCGATGGTGGCGGGGATGGCGATAATCACGCCAAAGGCTGATGCGGTCGCGACCGCGGCGCGGATCGGATAGCCCAGCAAGGACAGCAAAGGCACACCCAATGTGCCGCCGCCAATCCCCATCATGGCGCTGACCGAACCAATGCCGAGGCCAAGTGCCGCGCGCGGCGCGCCATCTGGCACGCGGTCGGTCAGTTTGAAGTCAAGCCCGGTGAAGCCCATGTTGAAAGCGACCAGCAAGGCGACCAGCGCGAAAATCGCTATCTGCCCTTCGCCCCGCACATAAACCGCGAGCAGCGTGCCCACCACCACGCCCGCCAACATGCTCGGCCAGATGGAGCGCACCAGCGCCATATCCATCGCCCCCGTCGCGCGATGCTTGCGCGCTGATTGGATCGAGGTTGGGATGATGGTGGCGAGTGAGGTCGCCACCGCCACCTTCATCTGCACCGCCTCAGGAATACCAAAGAGCGGAAAAACATTGAAGAGCAGCGGCACAATCACAATGCCGCCGCCGACGCCAAGCAAGCCCGCGAGCGTGCCGGAAACCAGGCCCGTCGCAGCCATGGCCAAGGCCAAGGCGCCGAGCCAGAGCGGATCGTTCAAATGACTCATTTTCTGTCCTAACCGGCGCTGTGCCGTCCTCAACGGCCGTGGCATAGAGGCGCATGGGTTACACGTCACCCCTTGGGGCGGCTGTGAAAGGGTGCGTTGCGATGGCTGATGCTCGAATCCTGGGTGTTTTGGGCGGCATGGGGCCGCTGGCGAGTGCATGTTTTATGCAGCGCCTCACGCTGCTGACACCGGCGGAGCGTGATCAGGACCATATCCCGACCATCCTGTGGTCTGACCCGCGCGTGCCGGACCGCACCGCGGCGCGTGTTGCGGGCGGGGAAGACCCTTTGCCGGCGCTGGTGCGCGGCATTCGCGGGTTGGAAGCCGCTGGGTGCGGTGCCATCGCCATTCCCTGCAATACCGCCCATGGCTGGTATGACGGCATGGTTGTGGCAACCAGCCTGCCCATTCTGCATATTGTGGATGCGGCAGGCGCGGAGTTGCGGCGCCTTGGCGTGGCCAGCGGGCGCATTGGCGTGATGGGCACGGCGGGCACGCTCGCGATGCGGCTTTATCAGCAAAGGCTGGATGGGCTTGGGTATGAATGCCTGACGCCAAGCGATGAGGAAATGCAAAGCCGCGTCACGCCGGCGATTGCGGCGGTGAAGGCGAATAAGCTTGTGGAATCCTATGAACCCTTGGCGGAAGTGGCGCGCAGCCTGATGGCGCGCGGTGCGCAGGCGGTGGTGTTGGGCTGCACGGAAATACCGCTTGGGATTGCTGCCGGTCCGGCGCTGCCTTTTCCGGTGGCGGATACGATTGATGCGCTGGCGCGGGCGGCGATTGGGTGGGCGAAGGGGTAAGGGCTTAAACGCCCGCCAGCATGGCTTCCACCATCGGGCGATAAGGCGTGGTGCCATCGCGTGCGCGTAATGCGCCCGCCGCTGAGGCGAAGCGCAAAGCCGCTTCAATCCCCATGCCTTCCGCAATCGCCAAGGCATAGGCGCCGTGGAAGACATCGCCCGCGCCGGTGGTATTGGTGGCCTCCACCGGGAAGGCCGGGATTTCCTGCGGCGCGGCCATGTCCGGGGCCAGCCAAAGCGTGCCTTTCTCCCCGCGCGTCACGGCGGCGAGCTTCACCGGGCCTGATGCCAAGGCGCGGCGCAGCCCTTCTTCCGGCGCACAACCAGGCGCGAAATTTTGCAAGCCGGTGAAAGAGAAAATCGCGTGATCCACGCGCGGCACCAAATCCACCAGAATGCGCGTTTCGCTTTTCTCGCCATCCAGCACCACGGGCACGCCAAGCCGCCGAGCCTCTGCCGCTGCTGCGGCGACACCTTCGGGCCAGCGCGGATCGCAACAAAGCGCGCCGGCGCCAACAAGGGTTTCCAAGGGTAGCCAGGCGGGATCGGTGCCAAGATCAGCGCCGCGAAAGCCGATGATGGTGCGTTCGCCATGTCGGTCCACCAGCACGGCGGAAACGGGGCTCCGCCCGCCCGGCATGCGCCGGAGGCCGGCAGTGCCCACGCCATCCGCTTCCAAGGCGGCGGCCAGCAAGGGCGCGTTCAAATCATCGCCAACCCGGCCCCAGAAATCCGCCCGGCCACCCAAGCGCGTCACCGCAATCGCCGCATTGGCCGCCATGCCGCCGGCATTCAACACATAGGATCGGGCGGCGATTTTCGCGGGCGGTTGGGGTATATCCTCCACCCGAAACACATGATCGGCGACGACATTGCCAAGGCAGACAACACGCGGCGGGGGAAGGGGTGCGGCCATGATGGGGGGAAGCCTGTCACGGCAGGACCGTCTTGGCCATGTGCCTGATCAGGTCGCTTCCCGCATTCTGCTGCTGCGCGATGATGCGCTGGTGCTGAACAAGCCGGCGGGGCTTGCGACCCATCGCGGGCCGCGCGCCAGTGCCTCAGTGGAAGATTGGCTGCCTGCCTTGCAAATGGGCAGGCGGCATTTGCCGCAACCGGCGCATCGGTTGGATCAGGATACGGCGGGCTGCCTGGTGCTGGGGCGGACAAAACCGGCCTTGGCGGCACTCGGCGCCATCTTCGCCAAGGGGCTGGCGGCAAAGACCTATTGGGCGGTGGTGCAAGGCGGCCCGGCAGAGGATGCGGGGGAGATTGCCTTGCCCATCCGCAAGATCAGCTCTCGTGCACAGGGCTGGCGGATGGAAGCGCATGCGGATGGGCTGGCATCGCTCACACGCTGGCGCTGCCTGGGGCGTGGCACTGGCATGGCCTGGCTGGAATTGGCGCCTGAGACCGGGCGCACGCATCAATTGCGCGTACATTGCGCGGCTATGGGTTGGCCGATTTTGGGTGATGCGCTTTACGGCGCTGGCGGTGCGGGCGGGTTACATTTGCTGGCGCGGGCCATTGCTTTGCCGTTGGAGCCACCCTTGCAGGCAGAGGCGCCTCCTCCGCCGCATATGGAAGGCGCGTTGCGGGCGTGTGGCTGGCACCCGCAGGTGTAGTGGCTGCGTTCACTTCACGGCGAGAGATCCTCCAACCATAATGGAAAGCGGCCAGTAATGTAGAAGAAAATCATGGCATAGCCTGCCCTAACGCAGTGCCAAATCACAAAGAGTGACCAAGCCCAAAGACCAGGCAAAAAAGCGACTGCCGGCAGAATAATCGGATGAATCAAGCGCTGACCAATCAGAAATTCATTCAATCCCCAGGAGAGAGGTATCAACAAAATCGCCAAGAACACGAAGGGGAAACCGATCCCTCCATTCTGTATATATTTTTTCGTTCTCTGATGGTCGACTAGGGTCGTTGCGCCCCCCTGGCGAAGAAAATGTATAGTCACGAAAATCAGGACCAGCAAAGACGAAACAAACGCTAGATCTATCGCTGATATGAAGGCGTCACAGCGAAAAGGGCGCTGCGCAAACAAGGATCGTTCCACAACACACAGAGTATCGGGCAAAATAAACATCATCGAATAAAGGTTACGCAAAAAAGAGGCAAAATAGAAAACCGGCCAAGATACCAAGAAAAATAGAATAAAAATGAGGCTCGGGGCATCACGGATGCGCTTCACAAAACTTGCTTCTGGTCCGAGGGGCTCATGCGCAATCGTGCCCTTGTCCCACCAAACCCAGTTCCGAAACGTATCGCGCGTCAGGAGTAAATCCGCCAATGCTGCATGCGATAGTGGCGCATCCTGCGGTGACGTCGCAATTCTCTGCCGCCAGAAATCGCGAACACTCTCCCGCGTCCATCCGCCGGACGGTATGGGTGGTACGGGTGGTGATCGGCCCAGAAATATAGCCCACCAACTCGGTTTGGATGTTTGCGACCCAGGCATGACACCGAGCTTGCCGAAGAGGTCTGGTTAACGCAAGCTGAAACGGGGAGACGTTCAACATGCTATCTCGCAGACACATCATCACTGGCGCGGCAGGCTTGGCCGCTTTGAGCAGCACCGCGCCGGCGCGGGCTTGGGAGCCATCGCGGCCCATTCAATTGATTGTCGGCTTTGCCCCCGGCGGCGGCGCGGATTTGGCAGCGCGTGCGATTGCCGAGGCTTCATCGCGCTTTTTTCCGACCCCGATTGTGGTGATGAACCGCCCCGGCGCGGGCGGGGCGATTGCCGCGCAGCAAGTGGCGGGCATGGCGCCGGATGGGCTCAATCTGCTGGTCGGCGGCGGGAGTGAGAGCATCGCCCTGCCAGCCTTTCGAGAACTGCCTTA
>CAMCZJ010000148.1 GCA_945886995.1 Asaia bogorensis | reverse complement strand
GCCATGATGGCGCCGGCTTCCGGGGCATGACCGCGCGCATAAAGCCCCGCTGCGTTGTGCCACCAATCGCCGCCATTGCCCCTGATCGCCATGCCGGTTGCCTGGCGCACATAAGGCACGCAGGAAATGCCACCCGGATTGCTTTGGGCCATGCGCTGGGCCTGGCTAACCGGACGCTGCTGGATTTGGGCGGGCTGGTTGGCCCTGACAGGTTGCGCCTGGACCTGTTGACGCGTCTGCGCCGGTTTGGCTGCCTGTTGACGCTGGGCTGAGGGCTTGGACTGCGGGTTTGCCTGGCTGGCATCAGCCTGACCAGTGGCCAATGCGGCGCTTAGGGCGATGATCGCGGTCGCGACAAGCCTACCTGCCTTCATATCCGTCCAAGCCTCCTGTTCAGCCTCAGCGCCTCTCGCGCTTTTGATTGTGAGTAAATCAGGTTTGCTTGGCCGGACAAGCTGAGCTGCTGTAACTTGGCGAAACTTGGCGTGATTAGCTGAAAGTGGGTGTTGAAGAAGCTATTTTATGGGAATAATTTCTGTGTTTTTTGGCGGAAATGAGGCGCGGTCACAGTGTGGTGGCTTTCCTGCCACAGTATTTGCCTTGGCTGGTGCCGTGGGTGAAGATTCGGGCATACCAAGACGCCGGAGGGCAAAAGGAAGTTATGTGGCGCTCAAATAAGAAAATTGTCTCATGAATGCAATGCCTAAAAAGAAAAGCGGCGGCCCCCAAGGGAGCCGCCGCCTTTCGTCGTAACGCCTTGGAGCGATCAAGCCGCTTGCAGGCGCTGGATCAAGGCTTGCGTCGCTTCACGCAGCTGCACCGCTTCTTCGGCCACGGTGCGGCTTGCGTTCGTGATGCTGCCCATGGCCTTGCCGGCATCTTCCGCCATGCCAGACACACGGCCGATGGAGCCTTCCAGCCCATCCACCGCCTTGGCGGCATTGCGCAGGCTGGAAGCGATTTCCGCCGTGGTGGCGGATTGTTCTTCCACTGCCGCGGCGATGGCGGTGTTTTCACCATCCAGCTGGCTGATGCGCTTCACGATGTCGCCAATTACGCCGACCACATCGCCAATGATGGACTGCATCGCGCCGATTTCGGTCTGAATGCTTTCCGTGGCCTTGGCGGATTGCGCCGCCAGGTTCTTCACCTCAGACGCCACCACCGCAAAGCCCTTGCCCGCTTCACCGGCACGCGCCGATTCGATCGTGGCATTAAGCGCCAGCAGGTTGGTCTGCGCGGCGATGGTACCGATCAGCCCCGTGACATCATTGATGCGCACGGATGCCGCATTCAGCCCATCAACCAGGCTGCTGACGCGATCCGCCTGTTCCGCCGCACCACGCGCTGTTTGAGCAACGGCCGTGACGCGGTTGGAGACTTCGGAAATCGCGACCGTCAGTTCTTCCGCAGCGGCAGAAACGGACTGGATGCCGTGATTGGCTTCAGTCCCTTCATGGGCGGCGGAACGTGCCTGAGTAAGTGTGGCATCGGTGACCGAAGACACCCGGGTGCCTTCTTGTACCAGCATGGAGGTGCTTTCGGACAGCGTGCTGACGGATTGGCCAACCGCGCGGTCCAGATCGCCCGCAATGCTTTGGATGGCAGCGCGGCGCGCGGCTTCCATTTCCGCCCCACGCGTAGCTTCCGCAGCGCGCAGGTTATCGGCTTCGATCAGGCCTTCGCGGAAGACGGTGGCGGCACGCGCCATTTCGCCCACTTCGTCCTGACGGTCCGTGCCCTGGAATTCCTTGGACAGATCGCCCTTCGACATGATTTCCATGCCAGAAGCAAGCTGACCCAGCGGACGTGTGACCCGGGCAACCACCACCCAGCCGGCAGCAATGAGAGCCGCGAGTGAGAAAAGACCCAGCAGAGCAATGATCGTTGTGGTCTGGCTGACCGAGGTGACTTCATTGGCCACCTTCTCATTCGTACCGGCCACAATGGTATCCATCATGCCGCCGATCGATTCCGTGAAGGGATCAATCGCCTGATAAAGCCGTTCCTTAATGAGTTGATCAAGCTGGGCGCTATTCTTGGCTGCTGTGATGCGCACCAAATCCTGCGTGACCTGTTCCGCCGGCGCACGGCGTTCGCGCGCCTGCGCGAAGGCTTCCTGCACAGAAGGGGGCAGTTCGGCGCGAACCAGGGCACTCCAGGCGCGGTCAATATTCTTCACCGCATCGGCAAGGCTGGTCGCACCTTCTTCCCAGGTGAAATTGCCATTGCGCATCTTATGCGATGCATCAACAACAAATACAGCATAGGCATCGGATAGCGCCTTAAGGTCAATCAGCGGCGCGACCGCATTGTTCTTGATTTCGGTGAAGCTCTGCGCATTGTGGCGCATGGCAATCCAGGCATAGATGGCCGCGCCGGCGTTAACGGTGCCGATCATCGCCAGGATAGTGAGAAGCAGGGGGGGCAATTCTAATACGCATCGTGTGGCGTACTCCTTTCATGGGACGCCCCATTGTGCAGGCACTGTCCTTGCTGAAAGGTGACCAGGGATATTGAGATACAAAAAACTTTTGGCGGCTTTGGTTAAAACGAGGCTACTTCAGATTATCGTCGTAACGCAGCAATACGCCCAATTAGGCAGCAGAGAGTTACCAAATTCTTCACGCGCACTTGGAAGCCCCCTGTTGCCGGGTAATTGATTGCCTAATCTCACCGCAAAAAAGCGCAAAAATCACGCAGAATTGCGGCAATGCCCCGTGTGACAATCGGTAAACAGGGTTAAAGCCCAGCAGTCATTATTGGGCAGTGTTACCGGCCAAACTTCCTCAGAAAAAATACGAATTGGACCAAGCGCGCTTTCCGGTGGCATCCGCCACCACAATCCGTGCGAAAGCTCCCGCACGGAGTTTTTCAAGGGGTAACACTACCCTGGTTTGCAAGGGCATGACGGATTGCGCCGCCGCCGAACCGCGCCCAAGCACCATAATGCTGGCAGCCGGGCTGCAATGCACTTCAACGCTATCGTCACCCCAAAGAATGGCCTCAATGCGCGGGCCTTGGCTTGCGTAGAAATGCCCGGCTTTCAGCGCCGCCAGCAGCGCTTCCGGTTCGTTTTCGGCGGCCTTCACCATCACCCAACCGCCGAACCAATCCTCACAAGCGAAATGCGCATCATCCACCGCAATGAGGGAGACACGCCGGCCATCGGTCAGCAGGCGGTCCGCCAGAAAGGCCCCGCCGCCGCGATCCGTCCGCACCTGGCTAGTATGGTTGTAGATCTCCACCGCATGGGCAGCGGCGATGCTGTGGCCGTCAGCCGCTGTCAGCCCATACCAGCCGGGATGGGCGATGGCGACAAAGGCGCCCGCTTCGGCGCAGCGTGCCGCAAGTGCCGCGCCATCTTCTTCCGGCGGGGTGGGTGCGAAATCTAGCGGCAGGCCAACGGCCAGGATATGCCAAATCTCACCGAGCGAGGTCGCCGGCGCATGCACCTCCGCACCCAGCAACGTGGTGAAGCCGGGCGCGCGGAAGCGACGCGTATCGGCAATGGGGAACCCATAACGCGCCATGAAATGGTCCGTCAGCGCCATGAAATCATAGCCGCCACGGCGATAGGTTTCCACGACATCCTCTGGCGCGCGCTTGCCATCTGAAAGGGTGGAATGGGTATGGATATTGCCCTTGAAGAAGCGCCCCGGCGCGGCAAAGACGGGATCAAGCTGCATTTGGGTCTCCGCTGGCGGGTGGTTCTCCTGTCCGTCTTCCTATCGCCTAAACGCGGCTGGTGAAATCGCGCGGCTGGGCTGGGGATGGGGCATCTCTCGGCCGGGCCGATGGGGGCAAGAGTTTTCCTGAAAAATCGCCCACACGGCAGGAAAATCTTTCTTTTCCTGGGCTCTTGCGTGATGCGTAAAGCAGGCTTTTCTCATGTGAAAGTTTGGAGAAGCCGCCATGTCGAAGATCTTCGTCATTCATGAAAATGACGCCTGGGTGGAACCGCTGCGCGCGGCCTTCGCCCGCCTTGGCGCCCCCTTTGATGAATGGTTCCTGGATGAAGGCATGCTTGACCTGACCACGCCGCCGCCCGAGGGCGTTTTTTATAATCGCATGAGTGCCTCATCCCACACGCGCGGGCATACCTACGCGCCGGAATATGCGGGGGCGGTGATTGAGCATTTGGAACGCCATGGCAGGGCTGTGGTGAATGGCCGGCGCGCCTTGCAGTTGGAACTCTCCAAGGTCGCGCAATATGCGGCGCTGGCGGGCTTTGACATCCCAACGCCGCCAACCATTGCTGTGGTGGGGACACAGCATCTTGCGGCTGCGGCACAAAAGCTCGGCTTTCCGGTTATTCTGAAGCATAACCGCGCCGGCAAGGGCTTGGGGGTGCAGTTGATTCTGAGCGCGGCCGCTTTGCGCGAAGCGGTGGCGAAAATTGCGGCGGACCCGGACCCCTTCGCCACGCCACGCGATGGGGTGTGGCTGGTGCAACGCTATATTGAAGCGCCTGAGCCCTTCATCACCCGGGCTGAATTCATCAATGGCAAATTCCTCTATGCCGTGCGGGTGGATACGTCCGAAGGGTTTGAGCTTTGCCCGGCGGATGTCTGCGCCATTGAACCTGGTGCGGTTTGCCCCGCCGTGGCGCCGGGCGAGAAGTTCCGGATCATTGAGGGCTTCACCCACCCCTTGCTGCCGCGCATGGAAGCCTTTTTGCGCGCCAATGGCGTGGGCGTGGGCGCGATTGAATTCATCACGGATCGTGCCGGCAATAGCTTCGCTTATGATGTGAACACCAATACTAATTACAATGGCGATGCCGAAGCCCGCGCCGGGCAATCGGGCATGGGCGCCATTGCGCAATTCCTGACCGGGCTGCTGCAACAGCAGCAGGCGAAGGCGGCGTGAAGGCTGATTTCCGTTACCCTGGCGGGATGTCCGCCAGGGTGCGGAACACGGGCTTGCCCGCTTGCCTGAAGCGCGCGACTTCCTGATCTGCGCCCTGGCTTGGCCCACCCAGACGCAACACGGCATCGCAGCGCTCAGCCAGCGCAAGTGACAGCGGCATCATCACTTCATCGAATACATCGCCCTCAGCCGCGGCGATGATCGGCAGCGCCATATTCACGCCAATCACCGGCACATGACCAAGCCTTAGGATGGCCAGCGCGGCCTGGTTCATCTCAGCCAGCCGCGCAGCGCGGAGCGCAGCATCGGCGCCGCCGCTGGTATAGGGGGCGGCGATCATGATCCACATGGATCAGCCGAAGGTATCCAACAGATCATCAACCTGCACGGGCGTCAGGCTGCGCGCACCGGTACCACGCAGCAGCAGCGCAAGGCGCGCCGCTTCTTCCAATTCTTCCGCCGCATGCACGGCATCTTCCAGCGTGCGGCCCGAAACTACCGGGCCGTGATTGGCCAGCAGCACGGCTTTCGCGCCCTTCGCGGCTTCGTGGATATCGTTTTCCATCGCGCCATCGCCCGGGCGGTAATAGCGGATCACGGGCAAAAGCCGCCCGACGCGCATGACGAAATAGGGTGTGAGTGGCGGGATGGGCGCGACCTCTCCGGGCTCGGCCAGGCAGGCAATGGCGGTGGCGTGCGTCGAATGCAAATGCACCACCGCGCCCGCATCGGGCCGCGCGGTCAGCACCGCACGATGCATGAAGACTTCCTTCGATGGCTTGTCGCCCGAAACATAAGAAAAATCCGGCGCGAGCTTCGATATGCGCACGGGATCAAGCCGACCAAGGCAGGAATTGGTCGGCGTCATCAGAAACCCGTCCGGCAGGCGCACACTGATATTGCCCGCGGTCCCCACCGAATAGCCGCGCGCGAAAAGCGAGGCACCAAGCGCGGCAAGCTGCGCGCGCAGCGCAGCCTCATCCATGGTCGAACGCCTTCAGGAAGAAATCACGCGCGCCGAAATTGCCGGATTTGAGCGCAAGATGCAGCCCGCGCGGTTCGGCGAAAGTCCATGGCACGCCAGGATCAATCTCAGGACCGATACGTAGCGCCGTCACACCAAGGCGCTGCACGACAGCGCCGGAAGTCTCACCCCCCGCCACCACAAGCCGCCCCACACCGCGCGCGACCAGCCCTTCCGCAATCGCGGCCATGGCGGCCTCAATCAAGGCACCAGCAGCATCGCGCCCAAGCTTCGCCTGCAGCGCTGCAACCTTTTCCGGCGTAGCGCTGGCGGCAATCACCACCGGGCGATCCGCGGCCAATTTGCCCTCTACCCAATCCAGCGCTTGCGCCGTAAGGGCCACCGCATCGGGCGTTGCGAGCGCATCCAATTCCAGCACCGGCACATGATCCCGCGCGAGGCCGATTTGCCCCAGCGTGGCGCGCGAACAAGACCCCGCGACCACCGCCGCCATGCCCTGCATGGGCGGTAGGCTTGCGGCATCGCCGCGCGCCGGCAGCAGGCCAGCGCGGCGGAAATTCTCAGGCAAGCCCATCGCGACACCGGAACCGCCCGTGATCAGCGCGTGTTGCGCCGCCGCTTCACCAATCGCGAGCAAATGCTGATCCGTCACCGCATCCACAATGGCATAGCGCCGGCCTTGTTCAGCCAGCCGCATCATGGCTTGCCGCGTGGCGGCCGCACCTTGTTCGACGGTGGTGAAGGACACCAGCCCAACCGCGCCATCAGTTTGCCGGCCGAGCACGCGCACCAGATTGGCATCTGTCATCGGCGTCAGCGGATGGTTTTCCATGCCGCTTTCATTGAGCAACGCATTGCCAACAAAAAGATGGCCGAGATAAATTGTCCGCCCATTGGTCGGAAACGCCGGGCAGGCCAAAGCAAAGCCGGATCCCAAGCGCTTCAGCAGCGCATCCGCAACAGGCCCGATATTGCCTTGATCCGTGCTGTCAAAGGTCGAGCAATATTTCCAGAAAATCTGCTTCGCACCGGCGGCAAGCAGCGCATCACAAGCGGCCAGCGATTGCGCCACCGCTTCACCAACCGGGGCGGTGCGCGATTTCAGCGCAATGATCACGGCATCCGCTTCCGGCAAGGGGCCGGTCGGCACGCCAATCACCTGCACGGCAGTCATGCCGCCTTTGACCAAGGTATTCGCGAGGTCCGTCGCCCCCGTGAAATCATCCGCGATGCAGCCAAGCAAAAGGGGCATGTGAAACTACCTTGCAGGAGGAAGGGCGAGGAAATCCTGATGGCCGATGCGCGCGGTAAGCTGCCCGGCATCTGCCTGATCCCGCCGCAGTTCCAGCCAATCCAGAATGGCGTCACTGCCGCGCCTTTCCCAGCCAAGCGCCGCCAAGCCATGGCCATCAGCGATGGCGCGGGTAAAGGCACGGGCGCGGCGATCCACCACCCAATCACTCGGCGCGCGATGAATGGCATAGCCATGCGCGGCGAAGGCTTCCGCCATCACTGCCGGCGCCTGGGGCCCAAGTGATGCGCCACCAAAACCTTTGTCGCGCGCCTGATCACGGCGGAAGCCGCGCGCCACCAATGCATCAGCGGGGTGCGGCGGGCTGAAGCGCTCGCGCCCTGTCACATTCAGCGCGGCGTAGAAGGGCAGGCGCCGTGCAGCACAAGCCGTTGCCATGGCTTCCACCCAC
>CAMCZJ010000147.1 GCA_945886995.1 Asaia bogorensis | reverse complement strand
AGGGCGGCGAACAGCGCTTCCCGCCGCGCGGGATCAAGATGCGCCGCCACCTCATCCAGCAGCAAAAGCGGCGCGAAGCCGCGCGCTTCGGCGATCAGCGCGGCATGGGCCAGCACCACGGAAACCAGCAGCGCCTTTTGCTCCCCGGTGGAACAGAACTCGGCGCTGATGGATTTCGGCATATGGATCAAGCTCAAATCCGCCTTATGCGCCCCGCGCGCAGCCCCCCTCGCCGCAGCATCGCGCCGCCGATCGAGCGCCAGGCCCTGACGCAGCGCATCTTCCACCGCCAGCGCCGGGGTTTCAGCCAGCGCGGCCAGGATGGGGCAGGCGATATCCAGTCGCGCCGCGGGAAAGGCCCCCGTGGCGCGGCCAGCCGCAAGCTCCCCATTCAGGCGTAGCATCAGCGCGCGCCTGGCCGCTGCCACGGCTACTGCATGGCGCGCCACGGCATCTTCCAGCCCAGCCAACCAGGCAGGGTCGGCGCGGCCTTCCGCGAGCAGCCTGTTACGCTCAGCCATCGCATTGTCATGCGCCGCCACTTCCCGCGCATGGCCCGGTTCCAAAGCCCAAACCAGCCGATCCAGAAAGCGCCGCCGGCCACTCGCCCCTTCCTGAAACAGCCGATCCATTTGCGGCGTGATCCAAACGGCGGCCATGCGTTCGGCCAACATCGCCTGGCTGCGCAAAGCCTGCCCATCCAGGCGATAGATGCGCCGTTCTGTCGCCCCTTCCGGGTCCGTGCCGGTGCCAATCTCCATTGGGCCAGCGCGCGTTTCAAACCGCCCAGCCGCCGCCCAGGGCAGGCCCGCGCCGGCTTCCTGCCGGCCAAGCTCACCCATACGCGCGCCGCGCAAGCCGCGCCCGGGGGCGAGCAGTGAAACCGCTTCCAACAGATTGGTCTTGCCCGCGCCGTTTTCGCCCGCGATGCAAATCAGGGATGCGTCGAAGGACGCATCCAGAACCCTCCAGGACCGGAAATCCGTAAGCCGGAGACGCGAAAGGAAAAGCCCCGGCGCCGTCGTCACACCCGCATCGGCATCAGGACAAACAGCGCTTCGGGCCGTGATGCATCACGCACAATGGTGGGCGCCGCGCCATCGGCGAACATGAATTCCAGCTTGTCTTCGACCAGATCAGTGATGTCGGACAAATACCGCGCCTGGAACCCGATTTCCAAAGCGCCGCTGGTATAAACCACATCTTCGCCTTCCAGATCTTCCTGCGCCTCACCCTGTTCGGGGCTGGCAGCTGATACCCGCAAATGATTGGTGCCAAGGCTTAGCTTCACGGGGCGCGACCTTTCGCTGCTGATCGCGGCGACGCGCTTCACCGCATCGGCGAAATCCTTGCGCGGCACAACAAGCTTCTTGTCATTGCCGCGCGGGATCACGCGTTCATATTCAGGGAAGGTGCCATCAATCAGCTTACTGGTCAGCGTAACGGTGCCGAGCGCGAATTGCACCTTGGTGTCAGAAAGCCGCACCTTAATCTCATCCCGGGTTTCTTCCGCAAGTTTGCGAATTTCATTCACGGTCTTGCGCGGAATGATGACGCCCGGCATGGCCTTGGCCCCTTCCGGCAGCGGTAATTCCACCCGCGCGAGCCGATGGCCGTCAGTGGCGACGGCGCGGAGAACGGGCTGGCCTTCGCTTTCCGTCGCGTGGATATAGATGCCGTTCAGGTAATAGCGCGTTTCTTCGGTGGAAATCGCGAATTTCGTGCGGTCAATCAAATCGCGCAGCACGCCGGCCTCGATGCTGAATTGCACCGGCAAGCGCCCTTCGGTCATGGAGGGGAAATCATCCACGGCCAGCACAGCCAGGCTGGTATTGAAGCGGCCAGAGCGCAGCGTGAGCGGCCCGTCCCCACCACCATGGTCGAATTCAACACGCGCGCCTTCAGGCAGGTTGCGGATGATTTCGTAAAGGGTTGAAGCCGGCGCTGTGGTCCGCCCGGCGCGCGCCACGGTGACGCCCGCGATATCTTCCACCACCGCGATTTCCATATCGGTCGCAGTGAGCTTGAGGGCACCGCCCGAGCTTGCTTCAATCATCACATTCGCAAGAATCGGGATGGTGTTGCGCCGCTCAACCACGCTTTGCACATGCGTGAGCGACTTGAGCAGTACCGCCCTGTCAACCGAGAATTTCATCGTTCTGACGCCCCGATCCTAATGTGGCGATCTCAGCCGCGACCAGATGGGCCCCGGGGGCGAACCGCCAGTGAAATCCTGCCCGGGCGACAAACCTGCCGAATCGGCGCGGTAAATCGCCCGGATTCGTTTCTTCATACCAGTCTGCATAGGGCCAGAAAAGCGGCTGATTGATGCCCGAAACAATGAGGTGACCGCATCGCGCCAACCGCTTCAAAAGCCGGGCTTTTGTTGCCGTTGGTGGCCCAGCGCCTCAGGTTTCCAGCATGCGCCGGAGTAGTTCCACATCCTCAGCGAAGGACCCATCCGCCTGCATCAGCTCCGCCACGCGGGATACAGCATGCATGACCGTGGTGTGGTCCCGGTTGCCAAAGCGCCGCCCGATTTCCGGCAGGGAACGCGACGTAAGCTGTTTAGCCAAATACATTGCCACCTGACGGGGCCGCGCCACATTGCGCGCACGCCGGGCAGAAGACATGTCGGTCAGGCGGAGATTGTAGTGTTCGGCGACCTTGCGCTGGATTTCTTCAATAGTCACGCGCCGGTCATGGGCGCGGAGGATGTCATGCAGAACTTCCTGCGCGCCTTCCAGCGTGATGGGCCGGCCAAACAGATTGGCCCAGGCGATCAGGCGATTAAGCGCGCCTTCCAATTCCCGCACATTGGAGGTGATTTTATGCGCGAGGAATTCCATGACGCGCGAAGGCACCGCGACACCTGATGAAGCGGCCTTGGCTTCCAGGATGGAAATACGCAATTCGTAAGTCGTGGCGTGCAAATCCGCCACCATGCCGCAGCCAAGGCGCGTGCGCAGCCGGTCTTCAATGCCGGAAAGATCGGAAGGCGATTTGTCGGCAGAAATCACAATCTGCTTGCCGGCATCCACCAGCGCATTGAAGGTGTGGAAGAATTCTTCTTGCGTATTGTCCTTGCCGATCAGGAATTGCAGGTCATCCACCATCAGCACATCAACGGAACGCAGCGTTTCCTTGAATTCCATGGTGGATTGGCTGCGGAGTGCCGCGATGAAGCGATACATGAATTTTTCCGCGCTCATATAGGCAACTTGGCGCGTGGGGTGTTGTTCCCGAATGGCCCAGGCGATGGCGTGCATCAGATGTGTCTTGCCAAGCCCGACGCCACCATACAGGAACAGTGGATTGAAGCCGGGGGAGGCGGGCTTTTCGGCCACGCGCCGCGCGCAGGCATGGGCAAATTCATTTGGCTTGCCAACAACAAACGTATCAAAGGAAAAGCGCGGATCAAGCGGCGCGGACCAATCCCCCCGCGGATCCATCGCCCGCGCAGGCGTCGTTACCAAGCTTTCCACCAAGGGGGCGGCGCCATTTTCCACCGCATCACCATTTGCACCGCGGGGGCCCGCGGCAACGCGTAGGTCAATGCGCCGGATTGCCGGATGTTCCTGCTGCCAAAGGGCGCGCAGACGATCACTGTAATGGCCGCTGACCCAATCGCGCAAAAAGCGTGTCGGCAGCGTGATAGTCGCTTCATCGCCTTCAATACCGACCAGGGTCATTTGCCGAAGCCAGCTGCGGAATTCCACATCGCCCACTTCTTCGCGCAGCTTGGCGCGGATCCGGGCCCAAGCTTCAGCCCAGGAAACCGTACTGGCTGGGGACAGGTTTTCGCTCCGCTTTTCTATGCCCTGCAAAACGCCGCCCCCTTCATCCGCAGAATATCAATCCCGTCCGACAATCATCATGCTGCAGACAGCATGAGCATTTCAATAGAAAAAAAACCTTGCGCACAAAATCCAGATTCGACGAATACGATGACCGAAACCGCATGCGAAAACACTCCATCATGCATGTCCGCTTCGCAGTCGCTCATCAGTCATGCACTGAAGTGCTTCTTGGCCCCATGCCCTGGAGGGCCAGATGACTCAACGTGTCCAGGGCACACAATAGAGCAGGGCAAGATTACAAATTGCCCTGCGCAGTATTCGGAAAATTCAGAGAGTTGGAATAGGACCCAGGCCAATCAGGCGCCCAGATTCTTCACCCGCGCAGAAAGACGGGACAATTTACGCGCGACAGTATTGGCATGCACCACACCCTTGGTTGCAGCCCGCTGCATTTCAGGTTGTGCCGCACGAAACGCTTCCTGCGCCGCAGCCTTGTCACCACTCGCAACCGCTTCTTCAACCTTGCGCACGAAGCTGCGCACGCGCGACTTGCGCGCCTTGTTGCGCGCGGTGCGCTTTGCGGTCTGACGAATGCGCTTACGCGCAGAATCATTATTTGCCATGATATGTCTGTTCGAACCTGGGAGGAATGAGGGCACCAAGCCCCTTTCAAGAGGCGCGTAACTAGCGCCGTAGGCGGCCCCGCGTCAAGCGGCAGGGGCCCCATCATTCAGACCCCCGGCACATGGCGCTAGCCCCCCACCCAATCGCCTGATTTCCCTTCAGCTTCAATCGCGTTAAAGCCTGTCTTATGAAACGTTTCTGGGAAGCGGCCATTGCCGTGCCTCGGCCCGATGCTGGCCATGGTGTTCTGTTGGATGGGCGCCCGCTCCGCCTGCCGGGTGGCGGGGTGCTAGCCACCGAAAGCCGCCCATTGGCTGAGGCCATCGCCGCCGAATGGCATCAGGCCGGCGGGGCCAAGGGCGGTGAGATGAACCAGGAAGACGTGCCCCTGACCAGGCTTCTGGCCACGACACAGGAACGCATCGCCCCCGACCCCCAGCCAATGATTGAAGGCATTGCGAAGTATGGGGATACGGATCTGCTCTGCTACCGGGCCCAGGATCATCTTCTGGCCGCGCGCCAGGCGGAACACTGGCAGCCCATCCTGGATTGGGCGGCACTGGCGCTGGACGCACCGCTTGTGGTGACCCATGGCGTGATGCCGGTGGCGCAAATGCCCCATAGCTTGGCCGCCCTGCAGGCCGCCGTCGCGCGCCATGATCCAGCGGGGCTGGCGGCGCTTGGCCTTGCCGTGCCCGTGCTGGGGAGCCTGGTGCTTGGCTTGGCACTCACCCTTGGCCGGTTGGACGCCGATGAGGCGCATCGCCTTGCGATATTGGATGAGGTTTTTCAGGAAGAATTCTGGGGCCTTGATGCCGAGGCCAAAGCACAGCGCGCAAGCCGGCTTGCTGATGTGCGGCTGGCGCAACACTTCATGGCGCTGGCGCATGGATAAGCTTGTTCCCACAAAAGGAGCACCCAGCCCTTTGTACACAGCCCAATTCAAGCGGCCTTTCCCGTGGAGCCTGACGATGCGGTGTTCCGTTCATTTTCTTCGAGGGCTGGCGCTGATGGCCCTATCGCTGGGCGTGCCGTTACTGCCGGCACATGCCGAAAGCGAACCATTACTGGAAGACCCTTTCGGCCTTATCGGCGTGGCGCCAACCGCCGCGGGCGGGCAAACCGCGAGCCTGGGTTTTGGGTTTTCACGTTTTCGTGAAGGGGCCAACCGCAGCCTTTATGGCGGCACGTTGGAAGCGGAAGCCGGGTTGGTGCCAGGGCTGGATCTGCGTTTCGCGCAGACGCTGGAATATGGCCCAGCAGCGCCTTACCCAGCGGATGAAGGCGCGCGCCTATGGGGCGGGCTTTCCCATTTGGGGCTGCGTTGGCAATTCATGGAAGAAGATGGCTGGCGCCCGGCCATGGGTGTTTTCGGCGCATTGCGCACCGCCTATGGGGAGACCAGCGCGCCATCGCAAAGCGGGCAGATTGTTGGCTTGCTCAGCAAGACCATTATCGAAGGGCCGCAGCCACTTGCCTTGTCGTTCAATGCCGGATGGTCTGAATTGTTCAATGCGGCACCAGGCGAAAGGGCAGGGCGCTATGAATTCGCGGCCGGCCTCGCGCAGAACCTCGGCCGGAATACCTCCCTTGGTGTGAGCTATCTGCGCAACCAACAGGATCATGGGGAGCAAGACCAGAACATCATCGCCGCTGGGTTTTGGCACAGGCTGGGTGAGGCAGGGCCTATCTTGGGGGGCGGCGCAGGTGCAGGGATCGGCGATGATTCGCCGCGCTTTCTGGTTTTCGCTTCAGTCAAATGGCTATTCGGCGCGGCGGCCCCATAAGTGATTGAACGGGCAGGGGCAGCGCAAGCTTCAAGCCATGACCCAATCACGAAATAGAGCAAGATCAATATTGCCACCACAAAGCACAACACCGGCGCGCTTGCCGCGCATCGCATCACGTTCCTGCAAAAGCGCGGCCAGCGGTGCGGCCCCGGCGCCTTCCGCAAGGTTATGCGTATCCTGCCAATAGGCGCGAATCGCCGCGGCTACTTCATCATCCGTCACGGTCACGATGCGTGCAGCACCCTTGCGGATGATTTCAAGCGCACCGGCATCGGGCAGGCGCGTTGCCATGCCATCGGCGCGCGTATTGGCCGAAGGCGTTGTGACCACGCGCCCTGCCGCGAAGGAAAGCGCATAGGCAGGCGCTTCGGTGCTTTGCACGCCGATAATCTCGGTGGAAAGGCCCAAAAGGTCACGCGCCAGAATGCAGCCGCAAATGCCTGACCCAAGGCCGATGGGGACATAAAGCGCGGCGAGAGGTGGCGCAGCGCGTAGGAATTCCAGCGCGTAAGTGGCCACGCCAAGCACCAGATCGCGCGCGAAGGATGGCGCAAACAGCAAGCCTTCTGCCTTGGCAAGCCTTGCGGCTTCCTCCCGCGCTTCGTCGAAATCCGCGCCATATTCAATCAACCGCGCACCCTGCGCGCGCATGGCGTTATTCTTCTCCGCGCTATTGCCGCGCGGCACCAGGATGGTGACCGGTATTCCGTAGCGCGCACCGGCATAGGCAAGCGATTGGCCATGATTGCCGCGCGTCGCGCTCACCACCCCCGCAACATCTGGGTTTTCGCGCTTCAGCCTTTCCATGAACACCACGCCGCCGCGCACCTTGAAGGCGCCGGTCGGCGTGTGGTTTTCATGCTTTACCCAAACCTCCGCCCCCGCGCGTTGCGCGAGCAGCGGCCAAGCATATTGCGGGGTCGGGGGAAAGGCAGCGTGGACAAGCCGCGCTGCGTCTTCCAATTCACCCAGCGTGAACACGCGGTTTCAATGCCGCGCGATGTCTATTTCACCTTCCGGCTGCGGGGAAGAAAACGCGCTATCCGCAAAGGCTTCTTCCCAGGAACCGGCGGTGCTCGCCTTGGAATATTCGGTGGAACGGTTTTCGAAGAAATTCGCATGTTCCACGGCGTTCAGCATTTCATCCAGCCAGGGCAGCGGATTCTTTTCGATATTATAGAGAGGCTCCAGGCCCAACTGCTGCAAGCGGCGATCCGCGATGAAGCGGATATATTGCTTGGTGAGCGAGGCATCCAGGCCCTGCACGCCGCCCAATTCGAAAGCCAGATCAATGAAGGCGTCTTCATGATCCACGATGGTGGCGCAAACCAGGTAAAGATCGCGGCGGAATTCCTCGGTCC
>CAMCZJ010000146.1 GCA_945886995.1 Asaia bogorensis | reverse complement strand
GCGGGGCGCGCCGCGCGGTTCAGGATGCGGTAGCGATAGGCGCGGCCAATGGCGGAAAACCTGGCGGACCAATCTTCGGGCACAATCGCCGCGCCTGTTATCGCCACGGGGTGCGGGCGGGTGTGGAAGTTCAAAGCCTCTCGCACCCGTTCAAGCGGCAGGTCCGTGGCCAGATCCAGATGCGCCACTTGGGCTTCGGCATGCACGCCGGCATCGGTGCGCCCGGCGGCGGTCACCAGCGGGGGCTCTCCGCCATTCAAATGCGCGGCGGCTTCTTCCAGCACAAGCTGGATGGAAAGCTGACCATGCTGGCGCTGCCAGCCGCAAAAGGGCGCGCCATCATATTCCAGCCTCAGCGCATAGCGGGGCATGGCGTCATTCCAGGCGGGTGCCGGCGGGGATTGGCAGGCCGCGCAAAAACGCCTCGGCGGCCATGGCGGCGCGGCCTGGGCGTTGAAGGCCAAGCAGTCGCAATGCGCCCTGCCCGCAGGCGATCAGGCCCGCATCATCCAAAGCCTCACCAGGGGTGCCGTGGCCGGCTTCAAGGGAAGCGGCTGAGATGCGAATGGCTTCGCCTTTCAGCATAAAGAAGGTGCCCGGCCAGGGATTGAGCGCGCGGATGCGCCGTTCCAAAGCCTCGGCCGGTTGCGCCCAAACCAGGCGGCCATCTTCCTTGGTGAGTTTTGGGGCGTAGGTAACGCCTTCTTCTGGCTGAGGCGTGGCCGGTGGGTCTTGCTCCAGCGCGCGCAGGATCAACCGGGCGCCGAGCTCTGCCAGCGCATCATGCAATGCGGGCGTGGTGGTGGTGGGTGAGATCGGCACCGCTTCCGCAAGCAGCATCGGCCCCGTATCCAGCCCTTCTTCCATGCGCATGATGGTGATGCCGGTCTCAGCGTCGCCCGCCAGAATCGCCGCCTGGATCGGCCCCGCCCCGCGCCAGCGCGGCAGGAGTGAGGCATGGATATTCAGGCACCCGCGCCGCGGTGCATCCAGCATGGCTTTGGGCAAAATCAGCCCATAGGCCGCGACCACCGCCACATCCAAATCAAGCGCGGCGAAGGCTGTGTGTTCGGCTTCATCACGCTTCAACCGCGCGGGATGGCGCACGGGCAGGCCCAATGCCAGCGCAGCGCGATGCACCGGGCAGGGCGTTTCCTTCTGCCCGCGCCCGGCGGGTTTGGGGGGCTGGCAATAAACCGCGGCAATCTCATGCCCAGCATCATGCAGCGCGCGCAAGGCCGGCACTGAAAAATCCGGGCTGCCCATGAAGGCCAGGCGCAAAGGGCGCTTTTGGCTGCTCACCCGCGCTGCTGGGATTTCAGATCCTTCGCGAGCTTACGCAGGATCATGTTGCGCTTGAGGGCGGAGAGGTAATCCACGAACAAAACGCCATCCAAATGGTCAATTTCATGTTGCAGGCAGGCGGAAAGCAGGCCGTCGCCCTCAATTTCCCGCTTCGCACCCGTCAGGTCCAGGTAGCGCACCTTCACGCGGGCAGGGCGCGTGACATCGGCATATTGACCGGGAAGGGATAGGCAGCCTTCTTCGCGCGTGGCGGTTTCAGTGCTTTCGGCGATGATTTCGGGGTTCACCAGCACCAGTGGCTCGGGCTTTTCCTTGGGCTGAATATCAAGCACCACCAAGCGCAGCCCTTCGCCAATTTGCGGCGCGGCCAGGCCAATGCCGGGCGCGGCATACATGGTGGCAAGCATTCTGGGCGCGAGGGCGCGGATGGTATCTCCATCAGCAGCGCCAAGCGGGCGCGCTTTCAGGCGCAGCCTTTTGTCGGGCACCAGCAGGATCGGCAGGGTTTCGGTTTCGGTCATGACAGGGCCCGGGGTTTAGCCCCGCGCGCCCCCCCTTGCAACGCCAGGGCCGAAATCCAAAATAAGGTGCAGCAGGGCGCTTCGGGCCCGGCAACATGCTTCGCTCTCGGATGAGGAGGCCACAGATATGACCAGACCTTCGCTTTTCGGCTCCCCTTTGTTTCTTGGCTTCGATCATCTGGAACAGATGCTCGATCGCGTGGGCAAGAATGCCGATGGCTATCCCCCGTATAACATCGAACAGATCGGCGATAACCGGCTGCGCATTACGCTGGCGGTGGCTGGGTTTTCGATGGATGATTTGCAGATCACGCAGGAAGACAATCAATTGGTCATCCGCGGGCGGCAGAAGGATGATTCGGAAGGCCGGATTTTCCTGCATCGCGGCATCGCGGCCCGCCAATTCCAGCGCGCCTTTGTGCTGGCCGAAGGCATAGAAGTGGAAGGTGCGTGGCTCGATAACGGGTTGCTGCATGTGGAATTGAAGCGGCCGCTGCCGGAAGTTCGCGTCAAGACCATCCGCATTGATACCAAAACCAATGGCGCCGCCACCATCGTGGAAGGGCGCCCCGAAGGGGGCTGAGTGCCCCATCTGTCGCGCTCATCCTGAGGCGACATTGCAGCGTGGGCCTTCGGGACACGCAAAGGACAAGACCATGAATGACCAGGAAGAATTCGACAGCGAAACCGAAGCCGAACAGGGCATCATCCTGCGGGATGCGGATTTGCGCCAGCTTTCACCGCTGGATTGGGCGCGCTATGGCGCCAACCGCATCGCCTATATGCGCCCGGTGATGGTGAATAATCAGCGCGCGGTCGCGATCCACGCGGCGGATGGCACGCAGATTGGCGCCGCACCTGATTACGCGCTGGCGGCGGCGGCGATTTTCCAGCATGGCATGGGTGTCGCGCTGGTTCACTGAAAACGGCTACGCGATCAAGCCGCGCTTGGTTCCAGCACCAGCCAGGGGGTTGGCGCCATGCGCCATTCCCATATCGCCAAAAGCTGATCCAGATGGCCAAGCCCCTGCATCCATGCCGGCAATTCGGGCTGGCTGAAGGGCTGTTCCAGCCGGGTGACCTGATGGGTCGGCGCGAAGCGGCTGGCAATAAGGTCTGTCATGCCGCGGCGGCGTTCTTCGTGGCATTCCACAATCAGCGTCATCTGCCGCAGCGCCGGGAAGGCGGTTGGGTCAAGCAGGGCTTCCTCACCGCCTTCAATATCCACCAGCACCAGCGTATCCATGCCCGCGAAGCTTGCGAAATCCTCACCGCGCACCAGCCCGCCAATGGTGATGCGGTCCGCCACGCCATTCGCTTCTGCCAAGCTGCGGCAGACTTGTTGCGCGCCTTCATTCAAATCATGCGCCAAAATTCTGGTTCCGGGCATGCGTCGCGCCATGCCGATGGCGTAATAGCCCTCGGCGCAGCCAATATTCAGCACGGCATCAAATCCGCGCGCGATGAAGCGTTCGAAATGCGGGTGGAGCGCCTGTTCGTAGCAGCCAAGCAGCTTTGGCGCGTGGCAGCCTTCCGCACTGTGCTGGCCAAGGCGCATGCCAGCAAAGGGCCCAGCCTGCACCATCGGGCCATTATGGGCGATGATGCTGCTGGAAATCATCTGGTGTCGCCATTTGCCCATCAGGCGCAAAATGCCCTCAAGCTCTGGCAAGGAAAGCGGTTCCGGCTTGGCGAGAGCGCGGCGGAGCAGGCTATCCATGGTCTGGTTCAGGCTTGTCATGCGCCGCGTCCCATCACTTCACCCGCGGCAGTTTCTGTTCCACCAGCGCGGCCATCACACCGCCGCCATAGGGGATGGCTTCATCATTGAAGTCATAATGCGGGTTATGCACATCGCAGCCGCCGACATCGCCCGTGCCATTGCCGACATGGATGTAAGCGCCCGGGCGCTGCAACAGCATGTACGCGAAATCCTCGCTTCCCATCACGGGTGTGCGGTTGCGCTCCACGGCTACCTCACCCACCAATGACGCCGCTGCATCACCAAGCGCGGTCGCTTCTTCAGGCGCATTGATGGTGGGGGCGGCGATTTCCTGAAAGGTGATCTCGGCGGTCGCACCAAAGGCCGCCGCCGTGCCCTGCACCACGGCGCGCATGCGGTCTTCAACCAGGCGCATCACCTCAACCTTGAAGGCGCGCACGGTGCCCTTCAGCGTCACCTGATCCGGGATCACGTTATAGGCCTGCCCGGCATTGAAACCCGTCACGCTCAGCACCGCGCTATCCAAGGCGGGCACATTGCGCGCGACCACGCTTTGCAAGGCGGTCACGATCTGCGCGCCCACCACCACGGGATCAATCGTCTGTTCCGGGCGCGCGCCATGGCCGCCCTTGCCCTGGATCAGAATGTCGAAGAAAAGCGCACCGGCCATGATTGGGCCGGGGCGGATGGCGAATTGCCCAACAGGCAGGCCAGGGCGGTTATGCAGCCCATAAACCGTATCGCAGGGGAAGCGATCAAACAGCCCATCCGCCAGCATGGCTTGCGCACCGCCGCGCCCTTCTTCCGCCGGCTGGAAAATGAAATGCACCGTCCCGTCGAAATTGCGCGTCTCCGCCAGATAGCGCGCGGTGGCCAATAGCATGGTGGTATGCCCATCATGCCCGCAGCCATGCATCTTGCCTTCGATCCCTGATTTATGCGCGAAGCCATTGGCTTCCGGCATGGGCAGCGCATCCATATCCGCGCGCAGCCCAAGCCGGCCTTGGCCGTTCCCATTCCGCAGCACGCCCACCAAGCCGGTCTTGCCAATGCCGCGATGCACCTCAATCCCCCAGGAGGCAAGGCGTTCGGCCACCAGCGCGCTGGTCCTCACTTCCTCAAACCCCAATTCAGGATGGGTATGGAAATCCCGCCGCCAGGCGGTCAGTTCTTCATGCCATTCGCGGATTTTCTCAACAGGCGTCACGCCACATCCCTCGTCATCAAGCTTCGGTCGAGAATTCTATAGGGCAGCAGCGCGCCCTGGGCTACGCTGCCGCGCAAGGACCGTGAATGCGGCCAGAAATCAGGAGGACCCCATGCACCCAAGCCGCCGCCTGCTGCTATCCGCCCTGCCCGCTGCCGCCCTGATCGGGCGTGCACAAGCCCAAGCAAGCTTTCCGGATCGCGCCCTGCGCTACATTGTCCCCTTCCCGCCCGGTGGGCTGACCGACATCATGGCGCGGCTGGTGGGCCAGAAACTGTCCGAGATTTGGGGCAAGCCGGTGATCATCGAAAACCGCGCCGGCGGCAATGCGCTGATCGGCGCCGATGCAGCGGCGAAAAGCCCAGCCGATGGCTATACGCTGCTCGCCATCACCATGACGCATACGGTGAATGCCTCGCTTTTTCCCAATGCGCCCTTCAATTTCCGTCAGGATTTTACGGCGATTTCTGTCCTGGGGTCGCTGCCGCTTGTCGTGGTGGTGAATGCGGAACGCAACCCAGCGCGCAGCCTGGCTGATCTGCTGATGCAAGCGCGGGAGCGTAACTTGAATGCCGGGTCATCGGGCAATGGATCGCCCCCGCATCTGGGGCTGGAATTGGTGCGCCGTGTTTCTGGCGCGGGGGACCGGATTACCCATGTGCCTTATCGCGGTGGGGCGCCTTCGGTCACGGACCTCGCAGCGGGAAATCTCGATTTCATGGTCTCCAACCTGCCGGAATGCATTGCGCAGATTCAGGGCGGGCGGCTGCGACCCCTTGCCATTACCTCGGCGGCCCGCCACCCGCTGGTGCCGGATGTGCCCACCGTGCGCGAAGCGGGCTCACCCGAACTTGAAATGACCAATTGGACCGCGATGATGACCAATGCGGCGGTGCCGGCACCCATCCTGGCCAAGCTTGAAGCCGATACCCTGGCCGCGATCCGCGACCCCGAGGTCTCCCGTCGCGCGCGCGACGGTGGCTTTACGGTGGAAGCCTGGGACAGGGCGCGCAGCGCGGCCTATATCAGCGCCGAGACTGACCGCTGGGCCAGGCTGGTGCAGGACGCGAAATTGAAGGCGGATTGATGCGACTTTCCCTGATTGAGGCTGAACAACTTGTCACGGCGGCGCTCGCGGCTTCCGGCGCCGGGCCTGAGATGGCCAAGCGCACCGCCGCCGCGCTGGTCGCTGCCGAGGCCGCTGGGCAGGCAGGGCATGGGCTGTCGCGCGTCGCGCAATATGCGGCCTTCCTCCGCAACGGTCGCGCGGATGGGAAGGCAACACCCCGCATCATCAATGAACGCGGCGGCGCTGCGCTGATTGATGGCGGGCATGGCCTGGCTTACCCCGCGCTGGCCTTGGCGGAGCAAGAAGCCGCCTGGCGCGCGCGCGGGCATGGCATTGCCTTTGTCGGCATCACCAATAGCCACCATTCCGGCGCCATGGGCCTACCGGTGCGGCGCTTGGCCGAACAAGGGCTGGTGGCGCTGGCCTTCACCAATTCGCCCGCCGCCATGCCGGTGCCGGGCGGGCGCCGGCCCTTGATGGGTACCAACCCCATCGCCGCCGCCTTTCCCCGCCACGCCGCGCCGCCGCTGGTGATTGACATGGCGCTGTCCGAAGTGGCGCGCGGCAAGATCATGGTCGCGGCCAAGGAAGGACGCCCCATCCCCGAAGGCTGGGCTTTGGACGCCGAAGGCCGCCCCACCACCGACGCCAAGGCCGCGCTATCGGGCGCCATGCTCGCCATGGGCGGCACCAAGGGCGCCTTGCTGGCGCTGATTGTCGAATTGCTCTGCGTGGCGCTGACCGGTGCCGCTTTCGGCTTTGAAGCCGATAGCTTCTTCCAGGATGAGGGTAATCGCCCCCGCTTGGGCCAGGCGCTGCTGGTGATAGACCCCGGCGCGCTTGCCGGTGCTGATGGCTTCGGCGCGCGGATCGAAACCCTGATCGCCGCCATGCTGGCTGATGAGGGTGTGCGCCTGCCCGGCGCCAAACGCGATGCGCAGACTGCCCGTGCCGGCGCCAATGGGTTGGAAATCCCCGATGCCCTGCTGGAAAAAATCAAGGCATTGGCGATACCGTGAGCAAAGCCCAGGAACCGGATAGGCATTGCGGCCCCGCCGCCGTGGCCGCGCTTTTCGCGCATCGGCCCGCTGATGTGCTGCGGTTTTTCTATACGCCGATGCGCCGGCAGGAAGCGGGCCCGTTATGCGCGGCGCTGGCCAAGCGGCGCTTGCCGTATCGTGAAGTCCCGCCCGAGGAATTGCAGCGCATCGCTGGCACCACGCATCACGGCGGCATGGTAGCGGTGGCGCGCCCGCGCGGTGTGACCTTGTTGGACGTAGCCAACCTGCCGCCACTGCTTTGGGCCGCGCCTGTGCTGCCCATTCTGGATGGCATCGGCAATCCGCATAATCTTGGCGCCATTGCGCGATCAGCGGCGTTTTTCGGCTGCAAGGCGCTGGTGATCTCGGGCGACCAACGCCAGGCGCGGCTTTCTGATGCTGCCTTGCGCACCGCTGAAGGTGGGCTGGAAGCGCTGGCCCTGTTCCAGGCACCCAATCTGCCCGAACTGCTTCGCGCGCTTGCGCCGCATATGCTGAGCCTGGCCGCCGTGGCGCGCGATGGTGAAGGGCCGGAAGCCCTGCCGCGCGGGCGCCCCTTTGCCCTGGTACTAGGAAATGAGGAAAAGGGCCTCGCGCAGGGGAGCATCGTCGCCTCAACGGCGCGCGTGACACTGCCAGGTTCCGGCGCGGTGGAAAGCCTGAATGTCTCGGTCGCGGCTGCGGTGTTGATCCATGCGCTCTGGCACTGAGCATCACGGCCTTGAAAAGCTTGCGGAAATTTCGCAAAGCTGCGCTTGGTAGCAGGTGACATGACCGAAGCCACCCT
>CAMCZJ010000145.1 GCA_945886995.1 Asaia bogorensis | reverse complement strand
CGCGCTGCCCTGGATGCCGTGGCTGCGCTCCGCGCCATGGCGCCCGAAGCACCTGCTGCCGTCACCGCTGCCATCGCTGCCGCGCGCGGCATCAGTGAAGCGCTATCGGGGGCCGGGGAGGCCGGCGTGCTTGGCAGTGTGACGGTGAATATCGGGCGCATCGAAGGCGGTGCCTCCCCCAATCTGGTGCCGGCATCGGCGCGGGCGGCCTGCGATATCCGCCTGCCGGTGGGCGTGCCGAGCGCGCGACTGCTGGGCGCGCTGCATCAGGCTTTGGATGCGCTGCCCGGCATTACCTGGCGTGTGCTGCGCTGCTTTGAACCCAACCACACTGACCCTGCCTTGCCGATTATCCGCCATGTGCATCAGGTGGCCGAGGAAGTGCTGCGCGAATCCGTGGCCGTGAATATGCGCGTCGGCGGTTCCGATGCGCGCTGGTTCCGCATGGCTGGGCTGCCGACAGTCGTTTATGGGCCGACGCCGCACAACATGGGCGGCGCGGATGAATGGGTTTCGGTCGCGGAATTGGAAGCCATCGCGCAAATCCATGCCCTGGCCGGCTTTGATTTTTTGAACGCGGAGAATGCCGCATGATGAACCTGCTCGGTGAAATCCTGGCTTTCAGCCTGCTTGGCTTTTGGCTGTTGTTTTTCCTGCTGCAATGGTTGGCCCAGGCCATCGGTGCCTGGCTTGGTCGCCGCCACACGGCGCGCGGCGCTGCCCCGGCAGAGGGCGTTGGCGTGGTGGTGGGCGGCATGCTCGGCCTGCTCGCCTTTGTGCTGGCATTGACCCTTTCCTTCGCCACCACGCGCTTTGAAGAACGCCGCCAAGGCACGCTGATGGAAGCCAATGCGCTTGGCACCGCCTGGCTGCGCGCCAAGGCGATCGGTCATCCGCGCGGCGAGGAATTGGCAAAGCTGTTCGAAGAATACACGAAGCTCCGCGCCGAGTTCATCACCGCGCCGGCGGAACGCGAAGTTGTGCGCGCCATCAATGAAAAGACATCGGCACTGCAAAATCGCATTTGGGAACATGTCACCGTCATTGTGCGGGAAAAGCCGGACCCCATTTCATCTTCGCTGATGGCCGCGACCAATGAAGTGTTTGACCGTTCAACGGCTGAGCGCTTGGCCTTCGGCCAAAGCATGCCACCACAAATGGTCTGGCTGCTGATAGGAATCGCCGGGCTGAGTATTGGCGCGCTGGGCTATCAATTGGGCATGCGCGGGCTTTCGCTGCCGATCCTTTCCATGCTGCTGATTGGCATGTGGACATCGGTGATTGTGGTGATCCTGGATTTGAGCGCGCCGCGCATCGGCAGCCTGCGTTCCAGCGCGGCGGTCTATTACTGGACGCTGGATGGCTTCAACCCAAGCCCCGCACCCGCCCGAAGATAAGGCGCGGCGCCTCGCCCCCGGGCAGCGCCCGTGATAGGGGGGCTTCAGGATGTCCAGCGCCGCCACTGAAACCCCTGCCGCCATGCCTACACGGCGCCGCAGCCCTGCCTGGGCCTGGGGGGCATTACTGGTGGCTTTCGCCATGGCAACGCCGATCATGGCCGTGCTGGTGACCGCCGCCGCGCCGGGGGGCGAGGTCTGGCGGCATATCGCGGCCACCACCTTGCCCGAAATGCTGGCCAATTCCGCGCTGCTGGCCCTGCTGGTCACGCTGATGGCGGGCAGTGCGGGGGCGGTCGCGGCTTGGCTGGTGGTGGCCTGCGAATTTCGTGGCCGGCGCTTTCTGGAAGTGGCGCTGCTGCTGCCCATCGCCATGCCCGCTTACCTCTGCGGCTATGTCTATACCTGGCTGCTGGATGTATCCGGGCCCGTGCAGACCACGCTTCGCAGCGCAACCGGGCTTTCCTTCGGGCAATACTGGTTCCCGGAAATCCGCAGCCTGCCCGGCGCGGCGCTGATCCTTTCCATGGTGCTTTACCCTTACGTTTACATGCTCTGCCGCGCCGCCTTCCTGCAACAAAGCGTTTGCCTGATCGAGGCATCCCGCACTTTGGGCCATGGGTTGGCACGCAGCTTCCTGCATGTTGCGCTGCCCTTGGCGCGCCCCGCCTTGGCCGCGGGCATTGCGCTCGCTTTGATGGAAACGCTGGCTGATTTCGGCACGGTGCAGCATTTCGCGGTGCGCAGCTTCACCACCGGCATTTATGAGGCCTGGTTCGGCATGGATAACCGCCCGGCCGCGGCGCAGCTTGCGGTTGCCTTGCTTGGCTGTGTTGGGCTGCTGCTGGCGCTTGAGCATTTTTCGCGCGGCGGGCGGCGCTTTCACCCCACCACAACCCGCCACCCGGCCTTGCGCCCGGTGCGGCTTACCGGCTGGCGGGAAGGGTTAGTGCTATTCGCTTGCGGGCTGCCGGTGCTGATCGGCTTTGTCATCCCAGCGGGCGCGCTATTGTGGCTGATGGTGCAGGCGGGCGACCCCTTCAGCCCTGCGCGCTATCTGCCCTATGCGCGCAATTCCCTGGTGTTGTCTGGCGTCACCGCCCTTCTGGCCGTGCTGTTGGCGGCAGGCATGGCCTGGGCGGCGCGGCTTTACCCTTCGCCGGCGCGTAGCATCGCCAATCGGGTTGCGTCACTCGGCTATGCGCTGCCGGGTTCGGTGATTGCGGTTGGTGTACTGGTGCCTTTTGGGTTGTTCGACAATGCGCTCGATTCCTGGCTGCGGGCGCGCTTTGGCGTTTCTTCCGGGCTATTGCTGTCTGGCACCATGGTGGCGCTGGTCTTTGCCTATCTGGTGCGCTTTCTGGCGGTGGCGCTTTCCACGGTGGAATCGGGCCTCGCGCGGCTCAAGCCATCCTATACGGATGCGGCGCGCGTTTTGGGCCGGCGGCCAGGCCAGGCCGTGCGCGAAGTGGAAGTGCCGTTGGCGCGCGGCGCGCTGATGACCGCGGGGCTTTTGGTGTTTGTGGACACCATGAAGGAATTGCCGGCAACGCTGATTGTGCGGCCCTTTGACCTCGATACGCTCGCGGTACGTGTCTATAATCTGGCGTCGGATGAAAGGCTGGCCGAGGCTTCAACCGCAGCGGTGCTGATTGTGCTGGTGGGGCTGCTGCCGGTTGCCGCACTCACGCGCATGATGCGGCGGGAATAGCCTTTCCGTTTTTTAGCGCCAGCCCGCGCGCTGCATGATGCGCAGCGCCTCTGGCGCCAGCGCGCCATAGCGTTGCGCATTCAATTGATCGGCGCGGAAGCTGCCAAGCGCGGTCAATGCTGGATGCGCCGCAACCCCCGCCACCACCGGATATTCAAAATTGCCATTGGCGAATAATTCCTGCGCGCGCTGGCTGCTGAGATATTCAATGAAGCGCAGCGCGACTGACTTATTGCCGGAAGACCGCACCACACCAGCGCCCGAGACATTCACATGCGTCCCGCGATCCCCTGACGCTTGATTCGGGAAAATCACCCCAATGCGATCAAACAGCGCCTTTTCCTGCGGATTGGACGAAGCGCCGAACCGCGCAAGGTAATAGGTATTGGCGACTGCCAAGCGCCCAACGCCTGCGGCCACCGCCTGGAATTGCGGCGTATCACCGCCTTGGGGTTGGCGTGCCATATTCGCGACAACGCCACGCGCCCAGGCTTCAGCCGCTTCTGCCCCATTGGCCAGCAGAATGCTTGCCATGAGCGATGTGTTATACGGGTGCGCCGCCGCCCTGATCAGTACCTGCCCGCGCTGCGCCGGCAGGGCCAAATCCTCATACCGCGCCACAGCTTCCGGCATGCCGCGCTGCCTGTCATACATGATCACGCGCGCGCGGCTGGAAAGCCCGTACCATTGCCCATCCGCAGCACGCAGATGGGCGGGAATACGCGCTTCCAGAATGTCGCTCCGGGTTTCGGCGAGGATGCCGGCTTCCACCGCGCGGGCAAGCTTCGCCGCATCCACCGTAACCAGCACATCAGCCGGGCTATTCGCCCCTTCGGATTGGATGCGCGCGATCAATTGATCCGCATCACCTTCAATCAGGCGAATGCGAATGCCAGTTTCCGCCGTGAAACCATCATAAAGCGCGCGATCCGTATCATAATGGCGCGAGGAATAGAGATTGAGCGCGCGTTCCTGCGCCGCCAACAGGGCAGGCGCAGCGAGCGGTGCGGCAAAGGGCAGGGCAAGCAGGGAACGACGGCGCATGAGGGAAACCTTTCGGCGCGAGACGTGATATCGCGGTGGGCTTGGATCAAGGGAGCCAGCCCATCCGCGTGCAATTCTAGCCAAGGCGGGTGGTGCGCTGCCATGCAGCTGCGGTGGGGCTGCCCTGCGCGCCCCACCGGTTGAGAGTTCAGAAAACCGCGCCCGTTACCGACTCCTGTTACATTGAACCTTGCAAGCCGCGCAGGAATCTCGCACGCGCGCCGCCGCCCGCCATCAGGAAGGCGTGGTCCGAACCGCTCAACAGGAAACGCGCGCCAAGGGCGATATAATCCGGCGCGACCTTTTCATCATAAACGCCCCCCATGCCCATCACCTTGCCATGCGCCTTGCAAGCCGCCGCCACCTTGGCATAGGCCGCGCGCACATCCGGGTGACCAATCTGCCCGGCAATGCCCATGGAAGCCGTCAGGTCCGAAGTCCCAATCATCAGACAATCCACCCCCGGCACGGCTGCGATGGCATCAGCATTCGCGACCGCTTCCGGTGTTTCGATCATGACCGTCACCATGATCTGTTCATTGAGTTCCTTCTGCGCGGCGGCAGTATCTGAAACCTGAAAACCATATTGCGCCGGCGGGCCACCCCAGGAACGCTCGCCGAGTGGAGGATAGCGGAAGGCGCGGACCACATCGCGGGCTTCATCGGCATTATCAATATGCGGCACCACCACGCCCATGGCGCCATTATCCAGGCAGCGCGTGCCTTCAAAAAGCGCATCCTTGCAGCAGCGCACGATGGGCGTGACGCCCTGCGAAAGTGCCGCCATGGCCATGCGCGTGGCGTCATCCACGCTCATCGCGCCATGTTCCATGTCAATGAATAGCCAATCAAAGCCCGATGCGGCGGCAATCATGCCAACAGCGGGCGTGCGGAGATGATGCACGCCAAAACCAAGGGCGAGTTCGCCCTTTTCAAGCCGGCGGCGTGCGAAATTCGGAGCGATAGGCATGGTGTTTCCCCAGATGAGTTGATTCCGCAAAGCGCAGCACGCAGGGGCAGGCGGGTCAATCCTGCCCGATCAGCGCCAGCGCGGCTTCCAGCCGATCTGCCTCCTCAGCCGGTTTGTCGCGCCGGATTCGCGCAATGCGCGGAAAGCGGAGCGCGACGCCAGATTTATGCCGGCTGCTGCGCTGCGCCGCGTCAAAGGCCACTTCCAGCACCAGCTGCTTTTCCACTTCCCGCACCGGGCCGAAGCGATCCACCGTGTGGTTCCTGATCCAGCGATCGAGCCAGGCCAATTCCTCATCCGTATAGCCGGAATAGGCTTTGCCAATCGGTACCAATTCGCCGTCATCGCGCCAGACACCAAAAGTATAATCCGAATAGAAGCTACTGCGCTTGCCATGGCCGCGCTGCGCATACATCAGCACGGTATCAAGCGTGAGCGGTGCCCGCTTCCATTTCCACCATTGGCCCTTTATGCGCCCGGGCAGATAGGGGCCATCGGCGCGCTTCAGCATCAACCCTTCAATCGCCGCATCCCGCGCGCCATCACGCAAGGCCTGCAATTCGCTGATCTGGTTGAAGGGGATGATGTCGGAAAGATCCATCCGCTGCGGCTGCTGGCGTTGATGCCAGGATTCCAGCCGCGCGCGGCGTTCGGAAAGGGGCAGGGCGCGTAAATCTTCAGTGCCATCAAACAACATATCGTAAAGCTTGATCGCGACTGGGTAATCGCGCTGCATTTTCGCTGTCACGCTTTTGCGGTTGAGCCTTTGTTGCAGATCGGCAAAGGGCGCCACTTGCCCATCCCGCAGCACCAGTAATTCGCCATCCAGCACGGCGTGAAAATCCAGTGCCGCGATAATGTCGGGGAAGGTGGCGGAGATATCCTCAGCCCCCCGGCTCCAGAGCCTGGCCCCCCCCGGCCCCGCCGTGACCTGCACACGAATGCCATCCCATTTCCATTCCGCGCGATAGGCAGCGGGATCGAGTACCGCGAGATCAGCTTCTTCCAGGGGATGGGCCAGCATCAAGGGGCGAAAGATGGGTGCTGCGCGCGGGTCAGGCTGCGGTGCGCGGCCCTCAAGCCAGGCAAAAAGCGGTTCATAGGGTGCGGGGATGGCGTGCCAGGCTTCCTCAATCACTTCCACCGCCTGCCCGGACCATTCAGCGAGTGCCACACGCGCAAGCCGTGCCGAAACACCCACGCGCAAGCCCCCTGTCAGCAGCTTAATGAGCGCGAGCCGCCCGCTGGCATCAAGCGTATCCAGCCAGCCCGCGATCAGCACCGGGACCTCGGCTTTGGGGGTGGTTTCCAATGCGCCGATAATGTCTGACAGCGCAGGCGGCGGCGCATTCACGCCGGCCCGCCTCGGCCAAATCAGCGCAATGGTTTCTGCCAGATCACCGACATAATCATAGGAAAGCCGGAACAATTCGGGATCAACCCGCGCCATGGTGATTTCCCTGAGCATGGCAGGCTTGGCGGTGGCAAGTTTCAGGCTTTCCGTGATGGCGGCCAGGCCCAGGCCGCGTTCAGGGTCTGGCTGGCCCGCGAACCATTGACCAAGCAACGCGAGCTTGGCGTTGCGCCCCGGGGAAAAGACCAGCCTTTCCAGCAATTCAGCGAAGGCAGGGAGGCTCATCGTTGGCAGGGTTCCGATCGCATGCGGCCTATATGAGCGGTCTCTGGCCTTGCTTCCAGAGCCACTCTTGAGCGAGGGGGCGCTTGATGCTGGTATGGGGTAGGGATCCAGTATCCGATTCAAACATAAAATCGCCGGGCCAATGCCGATACCAAAGATCATCCATCAAACCTTCTCCGCCCGGTGCGATATGCCGGATTTCCTTGTGGAAAACGGACGGAAACTGCAAGCAATGAATCCGGCCTGGGAATATCGGATTTATGAGGATGCCGATTGCGAGCGCTTTATTCTTGACAATTTCGACAAAGCGACCTGGACGCTTTTTCAATCCATTCATCGGGATTATGGCGCGGCGCGCGCGGATTTTTTTCGCTACCTGTTGCTATACCGATTGGGCGGCGTTTATCTCGATATCAAATCAAGCTGTAGCGTTCCGTTGGATAGTTTTCTTCGGCAAGATGATGAGTTCCTACTATCCCATTGGCGCGATCCGCGCGACGGGTACCATCCGGAATTCGGCGTTGATTCCGAATTTCAACAGTGGCACATCATGGCACGGGCAGGGCACCCGTTTTTGGATGCGGTGATTTCAAGAGTTTCGGAGAATCTACGGAATTACGATCCCGTCAGTGACGGCGTTGGTAAGCGTGCTGTATTGCAAATGACCGGGCCTATTGCCTATACCCGCGCGATCATGCCGCTGATTGGGCGCTATCCATATCGCTTGTTTGAGGCAGAGATGACGGGTGTTACCTATTCAATCGCGCCAATGCGCCATGACAAAATTTTCCGAAAACATTATTCCAAGGTTACGCGGCCTTTAGTTAGTTTCGCCTTTGTGCGGAAGGATTATCTTTCACCCAAAATCCTGGCGCTGCTGCTGATGTACCTCAATGGCAGGTTCTATAAATTCTTGCGCAAGGCATTCAGCCGTTTAGGCAAATAACATCAGGGTTTTGCATACCAGGAGAATTTTTGTGTTGCGGCATAGGCGCGTTCTTCT
>CAMCZJ010000144.1 GCA_945886995.1 Asaia bogorensis | reverse complement strand
CCGCGCACCGTGCAGCAGATGCAGCCATTGTTCATTTCAAACACTTCTTCATCGGCATCCACGACCAGGTCGTTATCCACGCCCAATTCGCCGAATTCATTGATCACGACCGCGAATTTCTGGCCGTGATTTTCAGTGAGGATACGGTTCAACAACGTGGTCTTGCCGGCACCAAGATAGCCGGTCAGCACGGTCACGGGCACGGGGGCGCGGGTGGTGTCGCTCACGTGGGTTTCTCCATCAGCAAGGTTTGGAACCCTATATGGGGCGAAGCCGGGCAGAGGTCACCCCACCCGGCGAGAGACTTAGGCCGCCTCCGCCATGATGGCATCAGAAAGCGTGTTGATCAGCCGGTCCACATGCGGCTTTTCGCAAATCAGCGGCGGCGACATGGCGATGATATCGGCCGTCACGCGGATCAGCACGCCCTCATCAAAGCAGCGGCGGAAAACATCCAGCGCGCGTTGTGTGGGCTTGCCGGGGCGGGGCGCCAATTCCACCGCCCCAATCAGCCCGATATCGCGGATATCAATCACGTTCGGCAGGCCCTTCAGCGAATGCACCGCATCCTGCCAATAGGGCTCCAGCGCGCGGGCGCGGCCTGGCAAATCCTCGGCGCGGTGCAGTTCTAGCGTCGCAATCGCCGCCGCAGCGGCCAGCGGGTGGCCGGAATAGGTATAGCCGTGGAAGAATTCGATGCCCGCGCCCGTGCCGGTCACGATGGCATCATAGATGTCATTCCTGACCGCAACAGCCCCCATGGGCACGGCGGCATTGGTCAGCCCCTTGGCCATGGTCATGATATCGGGCGTCACACCCAGGCGTTCAGCGCCGAAATTGGCGCCGAGGCGGCCAAAGCCGGTGATCACCTCATCATAAATCAGCAGAATGCCGTGCTTGGTGCAGATATCACGGAGCCGCTTCAGGTAGCCCACCGGCGGCACCAGCACACCGGTTGACCCGGCCACGGGTTCCACCATGACCGCGGCAATGGTCTCCGCGCCATGCAAAGCCACCAGATTTTCCAGCACATCGGCCAATTCGGCGCCGTGCGGCGGTTCACCTCGGCAATAGCTGTTTTTCGCCGGCAGATGCGTATGCGGCAGATGGTCCACATAAGGCAGCAGCGCGCCGAATTGCTTGCGATTGGGGCCAATGCCGCCCACCGACATGCCGCCGAAGCCCACGCCATGATAGCCGCGTTCGCGCCCAATCAACCGCACCCGAGAGCTCTCCCCCCGCGCCTTGTGATAGGCGAGCGCGATTTTCAGCGCCGTATCAGCGGCTTCGCTGCCCGAATTGGTGAAGAACACGCGGTCCAGCCCATCGGGTGTCATATCCGCCACGCGCGAAGCGGCTTCAAAGGCAATCGGGTGGCCAAGTTGGAAGGCGGGCGCGAAATCCATGATCGCGGCCTGCTTCTGGATCGCCTCCACAATCTCCCGCCGGCCATGCCCGGCATTGCAGCACCAAAGGCCAGAGGTACCGTCCAGAATCTCCCGCCCTTCCGGGGTGTAGTAATGCATGCCCTCAGCGCGGGCGAGCATGCGCGGGCGGTCCTTGAAATACTTATTGTCCGAATAGGGCATCCAGAACGCGTCCAGATTATTCGGGCGCGGCACATTGATTTCATTCATCGGGGTATCTCCGGGCGCTGAGCATTTTCAAGCCAAGTAGCATTACTTGGCGGCTCGGAAAATGCGATCAAACTAAGGCTCTTCCCCCATACAAACACCCGCTGGCGCGCGGGGGCAAGCGGGGCGCCGTTATCCATGCCTGAGTTCCGGGAAATCCTCCTCCCGAAACTCGCCCGCTGACCTGGTGCCGGCGGCGAAGCGCTTTTCCTCCAATTGGCGCAGCTCCACGCGGCGGATCTTGCCCGAAATGGTTTTCGGCAGCTCATGCACTTCCAGCCGCCGCACGCGCTTGAAGGCGGAAAGCCGCCCGCGCAGATGCTGGAAGATGGAAAGCATGGTGGCCGGATTAGCCACCGCGCCCGGCGCCAGCGCAATGAACGCTTTGGGTACTGCCATGCGCATGGCGTCCGGCGCGGGCACCACGGCCGCTTCCGCCACCGCCTCATGCTCAATCAGCACGCTTTCCAATTCAAAGGGCGAAATCCGGTAGTCGGAGGCTTTGAAGACATCATCCGCCCGCCCGACATAGGTCAGATAGCCATCCTGATCCCGATTGGCGACATCGCCGGTGCGATAAAACGCCTCGCCCGCCGGCAGGGTGCTGCCATCATCCGCCTGATAGCCCATCATCAGCCCGGTCGGCGCGGGGTTGAGCGCGATGCAGACCTCCCCTTCCTCAGCCGGCTTGTCATCGGGGTCGAGAAGCACAATCCGGTAGCCCGGCAGCGGCTTGCCCATAGAGCCTTCCTTCAACGCCATGCCCGGCGGATTGCCGATTTGTGCCGTGGTTTCCGTCTGGCCGAAGAAGTCGCGGATCGTGAGGCCCCAGGCGTCGCGCACCTGTTCGATGATTTCGGGATTGAGCGGTTCCCCCGCGCCGGCCACCTCGCGCAAGGAGGTGCGAATGGATGTCATGTCCTCCTGCACAAACATGCGCCAGACAGTGGGCGGGGCGCAGAGCGTGGTGACTCCATTGGCGGCAATCGCATCCAACATGCCGCGCGCGTGGAAGCGCGGCTGATTGGCGATGAAGACCGCCGCCCCCGCAATCCAGGGCGCAAAAATACAGGACCAGGCATGCTTCGCCCAGCCCGGCGAGGAAATGTTCAAATGCATATCGCCTGGCTGCAAGCCGAGCACGAACATGGTGGAAAGATGCCCCACCGGATAGGATTGGTGGCTGTGCAGAACAAGCTTCGGCTTGGCCGTGGTGCCTGATGTGAAATAAAGCAACATGGGATCTTGGGCCTTGGTTGGCCCATCCGGCGTGAAGCTGGCCGCACCCTGATGCAGGGTTTCATAAGCGATCCACCCCGCTGGCGCTGTGCCCACCGCGATGCAGGTGACGCCCGCTTCCAGCGCTTGGAATTTCGGTGCATCGGCGGCATTGGCGACCACGAAGCGCGCGCGGCCGCGCGTGAAGCGATCCTTCAAATCATCGCCGGCCAGCAGCGTTGTCGCGGGGATCACCACAGCGCCCAATTTCATCGCCGCCAGCATGACTTCCCAGAGCGGCACAACATTGCCGAGCATGAGCAGGATGCGATCGCCACGCTTCACGCCAAGCGCACGCAGCCCATTTGCAACGCGGTTGGACGCCGCCGAAAGCTCGGCGAAGTTGCGTTCCGCCGCACCATCACCAACAATGCGAAGTGCGGGGCGGGCACCATGCGCGCCCGCGGCCAATTCCGCGTCAAACCAATCGAGCGCCCAGTTGAAATGATCCAGCGCCGGCCAGCGGAAATCACGATAGGCCGTGGTGTAATCGCCCCGCTGCGCCAGCAGAAAATCCCGCGCGGCTTTGAAGGCGGAATGGCTCATGCGCTGATACTCCCCCAACCGCGCGAAGGGGCGCGGTGCTTTCTTGTTTTCAGGCAAAGGCTAAACCGGCGCGATACAGGGCAGCAAGTTGCGCATTACTCCACCTTGATCCCCGTGGCCGCCACCACGCGCTGCCATTGCGGCACATCACTCTCCAACAACGCCGCCAATTCAGCCGGGCCGGTCAGCAAGGGCATGGTACCGGCGGCGGCAAAGCGCGCGCGCACATCGGGCAGATCACGAATGCTGCCCAAGGTCTCCGCCATCCGGGCGATGATGGCGGGTGGTGTGGCGCGCGGCGCGGCGATGGCATACCAATTCAGCGCGACATAGCCGGGCACGGTTTCATTAATCGCCGGCGTATCGGGCAGTGCCGGCAAGCGCCTCGGCCCCGCCACGCCCAAAAGCCGCGCGCGGCCGCCCTGCACATGCGGCAGGGTTTCCACCGTACTCGCGAAGACCATGTCTATTTCGCCGGCGTAAAGCGCCGTCATGGCCGGCGCCGCCCCGCGATAGGAAACATGCGTGAGGTCCAGATTGGCCGCCAACGCAAACAGCGCCCCGGATAGGTGGTTGGAAGACCCAACCCCGCCGCTGCCATAAGTCAGCCGCCCCGGGTCAGCCCGTGCCGCCTTCAACACATCCTGCACGTTTTGAAAGGGCGCGGCGGCGCGCACCACCATGGCGGTTGGGATATCCGCGACCAGGCTGACCGGCGCCAAAGCTATGCGCGGGTCAAGCCCGCGATTGGGGTAAAGCGCCGGCACGCTGGCAAGTGATGCACTCGTCAGCACAAAGGCGGTGCCATCGGGCGGCGATTGCACCACGGTATGAATGCCGATGCTGCCGCCGGCACCTGGGCGGTTTTCGATGATGAAGGGCTGGCCCAGCCTTTCCTTCAAATGCTCGGCCAGCAAGCGGCCCACCAGATCAATCGGCCCGCCCGCGCCAAAGGGGATGATGATACGCACCGGCCGATCCGGCCAGGCAGGCTGCGCAGCGGCGCGCGTGATGAATGGCAGGGCAAGCACTGAACCGAGCAGCATCCGGCGAGAAGCATTGTTCATGGCGGGTTGATCCTCCGCCACCATTAAAGGCGCTTGCAGCCTTCCTGGGAATACGCAGCCGCTAGCCCAGGCGCGGCAGATGCGCCGGAATGGGCATGCCAAGTGAAAGCGGCACCGGCCAGACTTCCTCCGCCACGCGCAGCTTGCGGAAGCCTACCGCCAGATAGCCAGGCAGGGCACGGGGATGATCCGCATTGCAAGTATTCACTGTCACTGCCGGCAGGCCGATCCGCCAGGCAGCATCCACAGCATGGCGCAGAAAGGCGGCACCAAGCCCCGTACCAATCGCCCAAGGCATCAGCCCGAAATATGAAAGGTTCGTGGCCTGGCCGCCACGATGGTCCAATTCATAGAACCCAGCCGGTTCGCCATCACGCAGCAACACATGCACGCTCACCGCCGGATGGCCAAGCAAGCCCGCCAATTCCGCATCAGAAGCGATGCGCCGCATCCACCAGAGCCAGGGCGCGCCAACCGTATCATATAGGTACCGATAAAACGGCACGGAGCAATGCAGCACCCTTTCCACCCGCGCATCACTGGGCAAAGGCGGGGCAGGGCTGGCAGGCGGCGCATCCATACGCAGGAATGTCACCTGCACCTTCAAGCGCTCAACGGGTTCGGCTAACACCATGGAAAGGGTCACTAGCGCAGAATGCGTGCCGATGGAAACGGTGGGCGACCCATAAAAAAACACGCGCCCCGGAAGGGACGCGTGCCTTTGCTTACAGCGCTTCAGAAGCGATCAGTGTTCAACGTCAGCCCAAACCTTGCGCTTCACCGCATAGGTCAACCCAGCAAGGATGGTCAGGAAGATGATGATCTTCACGCCCAAAGCGCGGCGCTGTTCAAGTTCCGGCTCCGCGGCCCATTGCAGGAAGGTGGAGACATCATGCGCCATCTGCTCAACGGTCGCCTTGGTGCCATCGGCGTATTCCACCTGATCAGGGTTCAGCGGCGCGCCCATGGCGATAGCATGGCCGGGATAGAACTTATTGTAATGCGCGCCATCGGCCAAAACAAAACCGGGGGGCGGATCCTCATAGCCGGTGAGCAGTGCAAAGAGGTAATCCGCCCCACCGGCCCGTGCCTTTGCCATGACAGAAAGGTCCGGGGGCGCCTTGCCATTATTCGCGGCAGCAGCTGCGGCTTCATTGGGGAAGGGGCGGCGGAACCTATCCGAAGGGCGGCCCGGGCGTTCGAACATCTGGCCTTCGTCATTCGGGCCATCCGTGACTTGAAACTGCGCCGCGATGGCTTCCACCTGAGCCTGGGTCAGCCCCAATTCGCTCAGATTGCGATAGGCGACCAACCGCATGCCATGGCAGGCCGAGCAGACTTCCTTATAGACCTGGAAGCCGCGCTGGGCGCTGGCGCGATCATAGGTGCCGAAAATCCCATCGAAGGAGAATTTCCGGTCCGGGATGGCAATCTCTCCCCCCGCCGCATGGGCGGGGGCGGCGGCGAAAAGGCCAAGGGCGAGGGCGAGAGCCTTGATTGAATGACGCAACATGATCAGGCCTTCTCCATCGGCTTGGCAGCCGCGCCCATGGGCAACGGCCCGCCCCCAAGCACCGGGCGGGATATACTTTCTGGCAGCGGCAAGGGCCGCTCCAACCGCGCCAGCAGCGGTAGGACCACCAGGAAGTAGGCGAAATAATAGGCGGTCGCGATACGCGCGATCAGCACATAGGTGCCTTCCGCCGGCTTGCCGCCAACCCAGAGCAGAACCAGGAAGCAAACGGTCCAGAGCAGGAAGAAGATGCGCGCCAGCGGACGGAAGCGCATGGACCGCACCGGGGAACGATCCAGCCAAGGAAGCACGAACCAAACCAGGATCGAACCAAACATCAGCAACACGCCGCCAAGCTTATCCGGCACCGCGCGCAGGATCGCGTAATAGGGCAGGAAGTACCATTCCGGCACAATATGCGGCGGCGTCACCAGCGGGTTGGCCGGAATGTAATTATCCGGATGGCCCAGATAATTCGGCGCAAAGAACACCAGCACGGCGAAGACGATGAAATACACCACCAGCCCCACGCTATCCTTCGCCGTGTAATAGGGGTGGAAGGGAAGTGTGTCCTGCGGGCCCTTGGGTTCGATCCCAAGCGGGTTGTTGGACCCCGTGATGTGCAGCGCGGCGACATGCAGGAAGACCACGCCGAAGATCACGAAGGGCAGCAGATAATGCAGGCTGAAGAAGCGGTTGAGCGTCGGGTTATCCACGCTCATGCCGCCCCAGAGCAATTCCACGATATGGCTGCCCACCACCGGGAAGGCGCTGAACAGGTTTGTGATGACCGTGGCACCCCAGAAGGACATCTGACCCCAGGGCAGCACATAACCCATGAAGGCGGTCGCCATCATCAGTAGGAAGATCGTGACCCCCAGCATCCACAGCAATTCGCGCGGCGCCTTGTAGGAACCGTAATACATGCCGCGGAAGATGTGGATATAGACCACAATGAAGAACATACTGGCGCCGTTCATGTGAATGTAACGGATAAGCCAGCCGAAATTCACATCGCGCATAATGCGTTCGACACTGTCGAAGGCAAGGCCGGTATGCGCGGCGTAATGCATGGAAAGGAAAATGCCCGTCGCGATCATGATCATCAGCGTGACCATGGCGAGAGCGCCGAAATTCCAGAAATAGTTGAAATTCCTCGGCGTTGGGAAGGTTCCGTATTCCTTCTGCATCATGGTGAAAACCGGCAGACGCTGATCTATCCAGCGCACTACTGGGTTCTTGAAATCGCTATTGTGCAACCCGATTGACATGTTTTTCTATCCTCAACCGATTCTGATCTTGGTGTCGGATGTGAAGGCGTATTGCGGAACGTCAAGGTTCCGGGGCGCCGGTCCTTTGCGAATTCTGCCTGATGTGTCGTAATGGCTGCCATGGCAGGGGCAGAACCAGCCGCCATATTCGCCGCGCGCATCGGTGGCCCTTTGGCCCGTGGGCACGCAACCCAAATGGGTGCAAATGCCAACCAGCACAAGCCATTGATCCTTCTGCACGCGGGATTGGTCGGTGGCCGGATCGGGCAGGGAATTGGTCGGCACGGCGCGCGCTTCCTCAATTTCCTTGGCCGTACGGTTGCGCACGAAAACCGGCTTGCCGCGCCACATCACCGTGATGGCCTGGCCTTCCGTGATCGGGGCCAAATCCACATCAGTGTTGGCCAGCGCCAGGGTATCCTTGGCGGGCTGCAAGGAAGCGATGAAGGGCCAAGCAATGGCACCAACACCGACCGCGGCAAAAGCGCCGGTCACGAGTTTCAAAAAGTCACGCCGCGGCGCGCCATC
>CAMCZJ010000143.1 GCA_945886995.1 Asaia bogorensis | reverse complement strand
TCCCCCGCGATCAGGATGCGTTCGGGATTGAGGCCGTGCAGGATCAGGCGAAAGCCTTCCCCTTCCGCGCCGATGCGGTCTTCTTCCGGCACTTCCAGGCCGTCAAAAAACAGCATGTTCGAATCAACGCCATGCCGGCCCATTTTATGGATCAGCCGAACTTCGACCTTGGCGCGATCCAACTTGGTGTAGAAAAGCGTGAGCCCATCGGTCTTTCGCTTCACCTGATCGAGCGGCGTGGTGCGCGCCAAAAGCAGAATGCGGTCCGCGACCTGCGCCGTGGAAATCCAGATCTTTTGCCCATTAATCACATAGCGATCACCGCGCTTTTCGGCCCGCGTCTTCAATTCCGTGGTGTTGAGCCCGGTATTGGGCTCGGTCACGCCAAAACAGGCTTTCTCTTGGCCCGCAATCAACGGCGGCAGGAAGCGCTGCTTTTGCGCCGGCGTGCCAAAGACTACCACCGGGTTCAGCCCGAAGATGTTCATATGAATGGCCGAAGCACCAGACATGCAGGCGCCGCTTTCCGCCACCGCCTGCATCATCACGGTCGCTTCCGAAATGCCCAAGCCCGCACCGCCAAATTCCTCCGGCATCGCAATGCCAAGCCAACCGGCGGCGGCGACGGCGCGATAGAATTCCTCAGGAAAGCGCGCTTCCTGGTCAATCTTCAGCCAATAATCATCGCCGAAATCAGCACAGAGTTTCAGGATTTGCGCGCGGAGTTCTTGTTGCGCTTCGGTAGCCGAATACTGCACGGAACCATCCTTGGGTTGGACATGCTTTCAAACTGCGGTTTAGACGCCGGCGGGTCAATCGCGCGCCGTTGCCTTTGCCGCCAGGGTCGGGCACATCGCCTGGTCAAGACCGGAGCCACGCCATGACCGAAGAGACCCCAACCCTGCCCGATAGGCTGTCAAACGACCCGAGCAGCCCCTTTTATGATGAGGCGCTGCTGAGCCGCGGCGTTGGCATTCGCTTCAAGGGCCAGGAAAAGACCAATGTGGAGGAATACTGCGTCTCGGAAGGTTGGGTCCGGGTTAGTCTTGGCAAGGCCACGGATCGGCGCGGACGGCCGCTGACCATGAAGCTTACCGGGATGGTGGAGCCTTATTTGCGGTAGGGCGACTCACGCGCTCGCCGTATCCAATTCCGCGACCGCAGCCGCATCCAGCGTCAGCGCCGCGGCCTTGGCCAGATCCGCCAATTGGGCGGAGGTGGTGGCACTCGCGATCGGCGCGGCCAGCCCTGGGCGGCCCTTGAACCAGGCGAGCGCCACCTGCGCCGGTGTGGCCGCCATGCGCGCCGCGACCTTGTCCAAAGCCGCCAGTACCTTCAGCCCTTTTTCGTCGAGGTATTTCCCAGCACCACGTGCCCCACGCGGACTTTTACCGAGGTCAGCCTCAGACCGGTACTTGCCGGACAGGAAACCCGAGGCGAGCGAATAATAGGGGATGACGCCAACGCCTTCCGCCGCGCAAAGCGGCAGCAGATCAGCTTCGATCCCACGCTCCAGCAAATTGTAATGCGGCTGCATGGTCTGATAACGCGGCAGGCTATTTTGCGTGCTGATGTCGAGCGCTTCCTTGAAGCGCGCCGCCGAGAAATTGGAAGCGCCTATCGCGCGCACCTTCCCCGCCTTGATCATCTTCTCAAACGCCGCCAGCGTTTCTTCCTGCGGCACTGATTCGTCGTCGCGATGGGACTGATAGAGATCAATCACATCCGTCCCAAGCCGCTTCAATGATGCTTCGATGGCACTGGCAAGATAGGCAGCCGAAAGCCCCTTACCGATGCCGGGCATTTCCATGCCTGCCTTGGACAGGATCAGCACATCATGGCGGCGCCCGCGCGCCTTCAGCCATTCGCCCATGATGGTTTCAGATTCACCGCCTTTATTGCCCGGCACCCAATAGGCATAGACATCCGCAGTATCGAGCGCATTGAGGCCAAGCTCCACCAGTTCATCCAGAATCCGGAAGGATTGCGCCTTGTCCAAGGTCCAGCCAAAGACATTGCAGCCGAAAACCACGGGCGGGACAAAAATGCCGGAACGGCCCAATTCGATTTTTTGCATGGTGCTCTCCTATGTCGGGACAGAGTGCCGCCTTTGGCGATGGCGGGAAAGGGGGCGGGCCACACCCTTTTGCTTGAAGCGCCAAGGCGTGATCTGGCATAAACGAGCGAAATCAAGGGAGGCCCAATATGCCGCGTCAAAATCCACCAGATCGCTCGGTGCAAGAACTCTATCGCGATGACCCTGAGCGCGCCGATGCGCTGGTTTGGGGCCGGCGCGGGGCGCTGCAGGGCGCAGCGCTTGCCGCCATGGGCACGGCCTTGGGTGCCACCATCCCCTTTGCGCGCAATATGCCAAGCGGGATGGTGCCGGCAGCGCTGGCGCAGGGGGCCGCTCAGCCGCAATTCCTGCAAATGGAAGGCAAGGCGCCGCTGATCATGCAGGGCGAGCGCCCGCTGAATGCGGAAACGCCTGAGCATCTGTTGGATGATGCGGTCACACCCGCCGAAAAATTCTTCATCCGCAATAACGGCAATGTGCCTGACCCGGTGGCCGATCCGCGCGGCTGGAAAATCCGCATTGATGGGGAAGTGAATACCCCGTTGGAACTCAGCATTGCTGAGCTTGAACAGCGCTTTGAAGTGGTGACGCGCAAGCTGCAAATGGAATGCGGCGGCAATGGGCGTTCGGGCTTTTCGCCCCAGGCGGCTGGCAATCAATGGGGCAATGGCGCCATTTCGAACGCGGAATGGACCGGTGTGCGGCTCCGCGATGTGCTGCGCGCCGCCGGCGTGAAGGAAAGCGCCAAATTCACCGGCCAGCATGGCGCCGATACGCATCTTTCCGCGCAGGGGCCTGCGATCAGCCGCGGCATGCGGATTGAAAAAGCGATGGACGAGGATACGCTGATCTGCTTTCGCATGAATGGCACGGCCATTCCGCAAATGCATGGCGCGCCGGCGCGGCTGATTGTGCCGGGCTGGCCCGGCTCACTTAGCCAGAAATGGTTCACGCGCCTTGAAGTGCTGAACGCGCCGCATACCGGGCGCGGCATGGGCGGCACATCCTATCGCATCCCCGTGCGGCCCATCGTCCCGGGCAGCCGCAACAATGGTGCGGATTTCGTTGATATGGAAAGCATGCCGGTGCGCTCCGTCCTCACCAGCCACGCCCACGGCGCGCGCCTGCCCGCCGGCACGCGCAGCCTGGATATTCGCGGCCAGGCCTGGGCCGGGGATTTGAGTGTGCGCGATGTGCATGTCTCCACTGATTTCGGCCAAAGCTGGCAGGCGATGCAGGTGGCGGCGCCGCCTAATCGCCATTCCTGGCAGCGCTGGCAGGGCCGCATCGCTTTGCCAAGCGATGGCTATTTTGAGATCTGGTACCGCGCGACGGATAGCAATGGCCGCATGCAGCCGCATGTGGCAGCAAATTGGAATCCGCAAGGCTATGGCGCCAATCCAATCAGCCGCGCTGCCATTCTGATCGGCTGAATCCGCGATGCGCTTACTGCATTACGCCGCTATGGCGTTGTTTCTGGCTGCCTCAGCGGCGGTGGCGCAAACGCCTGACCTGGCGCAGCGCCAGGCGGAAGCCGCCGCGGCCTTGGCGGACCGTCAGGAAGAAGAAACCGTGTTGGCGGAAGGCGAAGGCCGTTCCGAGGTGTTTGGCTATTGCACCGCCTGCCATAATACAGCGCTGATCCGCCGCAGCGCCTTCACGCGGGAACGCTGGGATGAGTTGATGGACTGGATGGCGGAAAAGCACGGCATGAATCCGCTGGAAGGCGAATTCCGCGATACCATTGTGGATTATCTGGCGCGCTATTACGGGCCACGCGCACGCGGCCCTCGTGGGGGCAATCCTTTCCTGAATTGACCTAGGGCAGTGCTGCGTCCTGTATGCGCCACCCGCGAAGACAGGCAGCACAGTGCGGTGCATAATGCGCGTCTCTCAGATCACTGCCCGATCCAGCAGGATGGATCACGCGAAGGATGGCACCAGATGAAAGCACCCGGCCCAAATCGTAGTTTTCTGTTTGCCCCGGGCGATCATCCGCGCCGGGCGGAAAAAGTGCTTCAGGTGGGCGCTGATGCCGCCATTCTGGATTTGGAAGATGCGGTCGCCATCGCTGCCAAACCGGCGGCGCGCGGCGCGGTGCGGGCGGCTTTGGAAAACCCGCGCCAATGCCGCGCCTATGTGCGCGTGAATGCCTTTGACACGCCATTCTGCTTTGGTGATTTGCATGCGGTGATTGGTGCCAGGCTGGATGGCATTGTGCTGCCCAAGCTGGAAGATGCCGGCCAATTGCTGGCAGTGGATTGGATGATCGGCAATCTGGAAGCCGAACGCGGCCTGCCCGCCGGCGGCATTGACCTGATGCCCATTATTGAAACCGCGCGCGGCTTGGTGGCAATTCGCGAATTGGCGCGCGCAGCCGCCGCGCTGCCTTCCGGTCGCGTCAGGCGCCTGGCCTTTGGCGCTGGCGATTACACCACCGATCTTGGCATCACATGGACCTTGGCTGAGGATGAATTGACGCCAGCGCGGAGCGAATGCGTCCTTGCCTCCCGCGCGGCGGGGCTGGAGCCACCGATTGATACGGTCTTCATCGAATTGCGGGAGGCCGCCGCGTTCGAGGCTTCTTGCGCGCGTGGCGCAGTGCTTGGTTTTCAGGGCCGGCTATGCATCCACCCCGATCAGATCGCGCCCGCCAATGCCGCCTATTCTCCGCCCGAGGCGGAAATCACCCGCGCGCGGCGGATTGTTGAAGCCTTCGCGGAAGCTGAGGCTGGCGGGCATGCCTCCATCCAGGTGGATGGGCGCTTTGTGGATTACCCGATTGTGCAGAAAGCGGAACGTATTTTGGCAATAGCGGCAAAGATCGCCGCGAAGCAAGGATGACGCTTCCGTTCAGGAAGCGCCATCCTTTGCGACGAAATTACCGCGGTGCCGGCTGCGTCGGCGCGGGCTGCTGGGCGCGCGGGCCATCGCCACGCCGGCCACGGCGCTGCACTTCGGTACGTGCCAGCGCACCATCGCCATCCGCATCCATGGAACGGAACATGGCATCCGCCATCACGCGAAGCTCCGGCAGCGTGATTTTGCCATCCAGGTCCGCGTCAACAAAGCGGAAGCGCGCTGCCTGTTGGGTTTCCATGCGTTCGCGCATGCCCTCTGGCGGGCCACGGCCTTCGCCGCGGCGGGCGTTGTAGAAGGCGCGGATTTCGTCAGGCGTCAGCCCGCCATCCTTATTGGCGTCAATTTCCGCGAAACGCGCTGCAAGCCAAGCATTGGCTTCGTCACGCGTCACCTTGCCATCATTATTGGCGTCAGCGCGGGCAAAAGCCTCACCCGCTGCAAAGCCCATCATGCCATCGCCGCGCTGGCCGTGATGCATCTGGTGCATGTGATGGGGGGCCGCGCCCTGTGGACCAGGGCCAGGACCAGGCGCGGGTTGCGCGCCGGCAAACCCCGCCGTGCCAAGGGCGAAAACCGAAGCCAGCAAAAGGGTCCGGGAAGTTTTGGAAAACATGGCAAACTCCTGCAAACGGCAATATGCCGAGGGAGAGCTTATGCGCCCCTTCTGTAACCCCCGCATTGCGCCAGCGCAGAAGCCGCGTGAAGAAAGGTAACGGGGGTCAGGGTGTGCCCCCCTGCCCCAAATCCCACCACATGCCGGTGAAGGCCAAAATCCCCTCCCGCGCGGGCGCGATCAGGAAATGCTCATCCGGGCCATGTTGCTTGCAGCCATTATAGGAATGCGGCACCCAAACCAGCGGCACGCCAATATGGTCCACAAACACATCGCCCGGCAGGCCGCCCGAGGAATTCGGGATGACCTGCACGCGTTTGCCGAGCGTTTTCTGCATGCTTTCCTGCGCCCAACGCACCCAGGGGTGATTGGGTGGTGTGCGGGAAGCCGCCATGCGCACCCCGGCATTTTCAATCACAATATCGCCAAAGCCCTGTTCATTCAGATGGCGACGCAACGATGCTTCAAAGGTATTGGGGTCGGTGTCCACCGTGTAGCGGATATGGCAGGTGGCGCGCGCATCGGGTGCCACGGCATTCACCGGCGCATCCGGCTTGCCAGAGAGCATGGCCAGCACAATGAAACTGTTCCAACCATAAATCTTCTCGGCCGGCGTCAGGCCAGGCTCACCCCAATCGGCATCAATCGTGGCCGCGCCTTCGCCGCCGCCCACCGGGCAGCCATCCAACACGCCGCGCACTTCCGCCGGCACGCCATTTTGCGGCAGCCAATCGCGTACCTGAATTTTGCCACGCGCATCAATGATGGCGCCGATCGCATGGCTCATGCGAATGGCAGGGTCCGTGGTCAGCCCGCCCCAATGGCCGGAATGCACGCCCCCTTGGCGAAGCTTCAACACCAGATCAAACTGAAAAATCCCACGCGTGCCGGTTGCAATGGTTGGCACTTCAGGTTCCACCCGCGGCCCGTCTGACGCGATCAGCACATCAGCCGCCAGCATGTCGCGATGCGCCGCGACGAATTCGCGCAAGCCGCGTGATCCGCGTTCTTCCGCCATTTCCAGAATGATCTTCACATTGAAGCCAAGCGTGCCGCCGCGCTCGGCCAGCACCGCTTCAAGCGCTGCGATATTCAGCGCGTGCTGGCCCTTATTGTCGGCGGAACCGCGGCCATACCAGCGGCCATCTTCTTCATATAGTTCCCAAGGCTTCAGCCCTGGGCGCCATTGCTCATCCAGGCCACGCACCGTGTCGCCATGGCCATAAAGCAGCACGGTGGGTTTCGTGGCATCCTCAATCCGCGCTGCGGTCAGGATGGGGCCAAAGCCTTCCAGCGGATTGGGATGGATGGTGACGGTAAAGCCCAGCCTTTCCAGCCAAGGCCCGATGGCGCCTTCCAAATAATGGCGCAAATCCGCCTCATGGCCTGGTTCCTGCGCGGTGGAGGGAATGGCGACAAGATCGGTCAGCAATTTCTTGTAGCTGCCATCATCGAAGAAAGTCGCGGCGCGGGCTATCGCGCCTTCACGGCTGGACATCACGCACCTCAAACAATCTGGTTGAACAAGGCGGTTTCACCACGCCATTGCCGGTTCAGGTTTTCCATCATCATGTCCAAGACATTGTCTTCGTATTTATGCGTCTCACCGCCTGTATGGGGCGTGATCAGCACATTCGGCATGGTCCAAAGCGGGCTTGCTTCCGGGAGCGGTTCATCCACCGTCACATCCAGCGCGGCGCCAGCGATGCGCCCGGCCTGCAAGGCTTCAATCAACGCCGGTTCATCCACCACACGCCCGCGCGCAACATTCACCAGATGCGCGGTGGGCTTCATGGCGGCAAGCGCGGCAGCACCAATCAGACCACGGGTTTCATCCGTCAGCGGGCAGGCCAGCACCACGAAATCCGCACGCGGCAAAAGGGCGGGCAGGTTCGTGAAGGCATGCACCTCATCCGCGCCATTGGCGCCAGCCTGAGCATCACGGCGCACGCCGATCACATGCATATCAAGCGCCTTACAGATGCGTGCAATACGCCCACCAATCCGCCCGGTGCCCACCACAATCACGGTCTTGCCGCCCGCTTCATCCTCGCGCTTCGCGAAATCCCCCATCATGCCGCGCCAGAAGCGCTTGGCCTGATTGTCGCGCGCTTCCGGAATACGGCGGAGAATCGCCAGAATCTGCGAAATGGCGTGTTCACTGACCGCATTGGCATTGCAGCCCTGGGCACTCGCAAGCCTAATGCCCGCCGTGCGCAACACATCGCGGTCATATTGATCCGTCCCAGCGCTGGCGGATTGCACAAAGCGCAAGCGGGGTGAGAGCTTGGGCAAATCATT
>CAMCZJ010000142.1 GCA_945886995.1 Asaia bogorensis | reverse complement strand
CGCCGCTACCGCCGAGCTTACCGACGCCACCTGCGGGGGCGTCCGTGAGACCTACCTCGCCTGCGACGAGCACTCCTGCAACGGCTATACCTGCGCCCGCGCCGCCGCCTCCTCCTGCGCCCCAGTCGGCATCGGCGACACCAGCGACTGCCCCACCTGCCCCGGCCGTGCCGGTAACCCCGGCTCCGGCTTCGCCGCCGCGACCGACCGCGCGCTGAGCCTCGCAGCAGCGCGTCGTGCATAGTGCTGGCGATTTCATCAATCGTCGCATTGGCGGTGGAAACATCCAGCAGCCGGCCGTTGCTTTCATCAAACGCCAGGCGCTGGGCTTCCACCTTCAGGGCGAGCGGCGCCACTTTCAGCCGGGCGAAGGGCGTGCCCTCAGCCGCCACGCTGCCAGCGAGGGCGGAACGCTGCAGTTCAGCAAGGCGCAAACGGCGCAGTATAACTGGCGCCATGATGGGGAATGCGCCGCCTCGAGGCGGCGCGCATTGGTGAGCGCAACGGAGACAAAATCGTGACCCACGGCCCGAGGCCGAGCCAGTACGGAGCTCCCCGGGGCGACGTGGACTCTCAAACCTCGGGGTTCAGCCTCATTTTTCCGCCCCCGCACCATCAAGGTTTCTAGCGAAAAGCCCGCAAATGCTCGGGAATTTCCAAGCCCAGCCAGGGCTGAGAGCATGTTTGCGTAAGGGGAAGTGGCGTGGGAAAGGGAACCGAAAAGGCAAAACTCTCTGTTGACGAGAGTCTGAGCAGGCTCAAATCCAGAGAAGCACTAACCGCGCCTCGCAGCCATCTGATGTCGCTGCCGACGTAGAGATACGAGCAGCGACGCGCGAAAGGCACGGGCGACGACGGAGGAGGCGAGCGCGACTTTGTGGATCCAGCGGTTCCCGGGCTTTGGCCGCCGGCGGCCCAGCAAGTGCTAGGCCGCCGGCGCGCCAGGCTCAGAAAATGTGGACGAAGGCGAAGAACAGAGCCATGGACAGCAGGATGGCGCAGGGCAGCGTCAGCACCCAGGCCATCAACAGGTTGCGGATGGTGGCCAACTGCAGGCCCGACCCGCTCGCCGCCATGGTGCCAGCGACGCCCGAGGACAGCACATGGGTAGTGCTCACCGGCAGGCCGTAATGGTCGGCCGCGAAGATCGTGCCCATCGCCACCATCTCGGCTGAGGCCCCCTGGCCGTAGCTCATGTGGGTCTTGCCGATCTTCTCGCCGACGGTCACAACGATGCGCTTCCAGCCGACCATGGTACCAAGGCCAAGCGCGATCGCCACCACCACCTTCACCCAAGTGGGGATGAAGCGTGTGGCGCTGTCGAGCAGCCCGCGATACTCGGAAACCGCCGTCGCCGCCTCGCCTGAAAAGCTCACATGCTTCAACTTGCCAAAAAGCCGCAGCGCCTCGTTAGCCAGATACATATCGTTGCGGACGTTCTGCACCACCTCATCTGGCAGATGGCCAAGGGTATCGAAGCCCTTTACCTGGGCGGCGATCTCACCGGCCAGCTTGCGCAGCGCCGGGATCGTCTCTGGCGAGAGCTCCCTGTCCCGCACATAATCCGTAATCGCAAGCCGCGGGTCGCCGGTGAAGGCCATCGCATTCGGCGCCTTGTCGGAGAGCGCGCGATCAAGCGCCTGGGTCGCCATGACGAAGGCTACCGGCGTCGGCGCGTCTGAAGTGCGGTTCAGCGCATAGACCGTCGGCACCGTACCGATCAGGATCAGCATGATCAGGCCCATGCCCTTCTGCCCGTCATTCGAACCGTGTGCGAAGGACACGCCGGTGCAGGTGAAGATCAACAACGCCCGGATCCACAAAGGCGGCGGCGTGGTGCCGTGTGGTTCTTGGTAAAGCTCGGGCTTGCGGACCATGAACTTCAGCAGCAAGAACAGGCCCGCCGCGCAGACGAAGCCGACCAAAGGCGAGAGCAGTAGCGCATAGCCGATCTCGGTCGCCTTCGCCCAGTCAACGCCCGAGGTGCCGTCGTAACCACGGTTCAGCGCATTGGCGATGCCGACGCCGATGATCGAGCCGATCAGCGTGTGCGAGGAGGATGCTGGCAGGCCGAAATACCAGGTACTGAGGTTCCAGATGATGGCGGCGACCAGCAGCGCGAAGACCATCGCGAAACCGGCCGCGCTGCTGACCTGGAGGATGAGTTCCACCGGCAGCAGCGAGATGATGCCGAAGGCCACCACGCCGGTTGAGGTCAGCACACCAAGGAAGTTGAAGAAACCTGACCAGACCACCGCGATGTTGGGCGGCATTGCGTGGGTGTAGATCACCGTCGCAACTGCATTGGCCGTATCGTGGAAGCCATTGACGAATTCGAAGCCGAGCGCGATCAGCAACGCGACGCCGAGCAGGATGAAGGGCCCCCAACTGCGCACATGCGCCCCTTGCAGGTCCGAGAGCAGGGCTGTGAAGGCGTAAAATAACCCGCCGAGCACAACGGTGCCAACAAAGATGGACGTCAAACGTGCCATCCGCCGGTTCGCCGGGGTGTCGAAGCGCGCGTCGAACTGTGAGCCGCTGGGTGAGGCGGCCCCGGGCCGGACCCGGTCCGCGGTGGTGATGCTATCCATATCAAACTCCCTTCAATAAATTTTTCGATAACTCATGGCGATGACGCGAGCTAGGCAAGTTTCGCGACATTTCCATGAAAATAAGCGGCCTTGTCAGAAGTGCCCCACCTCATGGGGTGCCAGCGCTACTGGCGCGGTGACGCCGCGTGGTATGGCAGCCTTCTGCCAGCCGGAAACCGCGCCGCTGCGGGCCACGGCGCGCATCCTTGGCCCCCTACTTCGCGACGAGCAAGGGCGGCGTATCGTCCGGCAGCTACGGATGGTGACATCAACGCCCACAGGTTGTACCTCGCCACGAAGGCATTGCCATGGCCGGGCCAGCTTGCCGTGTTCCGCAGCCGGGCGCTGGCGGCTTTGCCTTCCTGGCGGCCGTCGTTACCGGATCACTCGGCGGGAACCATGTTCCCGGCGAGCGGTGCTTCAGGGCGCTTACCCTCTGACATGCCAGCCGCACGGATGCCGATCGTACTGCGGTCGACCGAAGCCCGCTCAGTCACGATCCGCTCTACCAGACCCTCGGCGCGCTCTACCGAACCAAGCAGCGACAGCAGCGCGCCCTTTTCGCCAGCGGAGATGTCGCGGTTCTGCAAGGCCTGCCAGCGCAAATCTTCGAACTCTGCCCCAACGCTGTGCCCGGCAGGCAGACGCGGCTGCAGGGCCGGGTCGATCAAGATCCGGGCCAGCGACTGATCAAGTCGTTCCAAACCCTGACCCAAGACTACACGTGCCGCATCAGAGAACGGCTCGCGCTTTACCCTACGGGCAATCTGGTACAGAGCTTCCGAGAGAGCAGAGGTAAAGTCGACCTCTTCGATCAGCGAGGCGACCAGATCAAGTTGATCGCGCGACAGTCCGTCTTGGAACAGTTGGGCCTGGAAAGCGCGGATCTCGCGGCTTAGGACGTCCGTGGCTACGTGGTGTTCACCCGGATCCTTGGGCGCGCCTGGCTTGTTGCGGGCGATGTCAAGGAAGACGGCACCGGCCTGCAAGTGACGCTGTGCTTCTTGCTGCACGCCGGGCAGGGCTGCGTTGAAGTCGCCAACTAGCGATTTATCTAGAAAGCGCGGGATCGAGTAGTCTTCGATATTGTCGGATGCGCTCCGCCCGACGCGGGACAACACCCGCTCGAACAGGCCGATAAAGGGGAACATGATCAGCAGGTTGAAGATGTTGAATATGATCGAAAAAACACCAACGGCAATCGGCACGCCGGGGAACGTTTCTTGGCCATCGACCAGAACCGCCGCACCCGGGTCGATGCCCCAGGCTGCAAGCGCCAACTTCAGAGCCCACATCGCAGGGAAGAACAGTAACAACACTACCGTTACGCCGATAATGTTGAAGCCGATATGCGCATAGGCCGCGCGTTTGGCGTTCTTTGAAAGGTTCAGAGATGCCATCCACGAGGTGATCGTCGTGCCAAGGTCGGCACCGACAGCAAAGGCAATCGCGGTTTCCCACGATAGGATGCCCGCTGCGCCAAGGCCCATCACGATGCCAATGGTTGCCGAAGACGAGTGGATAAGGGCTGTGATCAGCGCCGCCAGCAGTACGCAGGCAATGACTCCGCCAAAGGTGCTTGCGTCAAGTGACTGGATCACCTCCAGCACCTCAGGCATCTTGCGCAGCGGCTTCAGACCGCTGGTCATCAGGTTCAGGCCGTAAAAGATCAGCGAGAAGCCCATGGCCGCCAGCGAGATGTTGCGGAGCCGGTCGGATTTAGAAAAGCAATAGAGCGTCGCAAAAATGCCGCCGAACAGCAGACCCAGCGGACCCAACGGCAGGGCGATCAAACCATTGCCCAGCGTGGTGCCGACGTTGGCCCCCATGATGACCGAAATCGCGGATCGCAGGCCTAAAACGCCAGCATTGACGAGCCCTACCGTCATCACGGTCATCGCTGTCGACGATTGAATTATCCCGGTGATTAACGTACCCGCAAACATCCCCTTGACGTCCGTGCCGGCCATTTTGGCCAACCATTCCCGCATCTTGTTCACCGACAAGGCCTGAATACCGTTTGCCATGAACTCGAGACCCAGAAGGAAAATTCCCAGGCCCCCGATTACGAGAACAATGATCTCATTGAACAGATCGACTTCCACGTTTCACCTCAGGTTAGCGCGTTGCGCTTTTTCGGGATTGCTGTTTGAAAGAAGTCGCCCAATAGGCTTCGACTTCCGCGGTAACTTTGGTTGGGAGCGCCACGTATCCCAGGGCATCCCCGACGCGTGCTGCTTCGGCATAGAAATAGCGAAAGAAAGTCACGGCGCGGGCGTTTTGCGCAGTATTCTGATTACGACGCATCACGATGTAGACCGTGGCCGTCATCGGCCAATCGGCCCCTGTGGCGGCAGCCGTGGCCGAGATACCGCCCTCGGCTGTCCAGACCCCGGCTTCGACAGCAGCACGGATTGTCTGCGGGGTCGGCGCCACGACCTTGCCCGCGCCATTGATCAGTTGCACGATGCCCAGACCGGCACGCGTTGCCTGTCCGACCTCGGCATAGCCAATTGCGCCGGATGTCGCCTTGACAGCAGCAATCACGCCAAGGTTGCCGTCGGCACCTTTACCCACCGGCCATGTGACTTTTGCGGCCTGCCCAAGCGTCCAGCCCGTGCTGCGGGCCAGAAAGCCAGTTACGGTCCAGGTGGTGCCCGACCCGTCAGCCCGGTATCGGACCGAAATCGGCAGATTGGGCAACGCGATGTTGGGGTTCAGCAAAGCGATGGCCGGATCGCTCCAGTCAGCGATCTTGCCGGTAAAGATCGCGGCCAGTGTATCGGCGTCCAGCGTCAGCGCCGCACCGCCAAGGTCCAGATTGGTCACAGCGGCAGCGGCCCCGTTGATCAACGGAAACTGCACCAGACCGCGATCAGTCAAATTGGCGGCCGAAACCGGAACTTCGGTTGCGGCAAACATCACGCGCGGATCCCGCAGTCGTTCGAGACCGCCAACCGAGCCTACCGGATCGTAGTCCAGCGCGTTCGCCCCGGCAGTCCAGTCACCGCTGCGGCCTTCATGGCGGGCCATATTCACGCGGTCAGCCGCCAGATAGCTTCGATATGAGGTGGAAACCCGTTGCAGGATCGGGTTGACAAAGGTTGAACCGGCACCGGCCAGACGGCCTTCTTCGTTTGCACCTGCGGTTGCGAAAACCAGAAACCCAAGCCCGAGGAACATCGCCGAAGCCACGGCAATGCGTCGCCCAAGGCCCCAAGGTTTCCGTAGCACAGACCTGCCGTCGTCCTGCGAAGTCAACATTCAGCGACCCTCTCAGCCAATCCACACCCTTTGTTGCGACGCTACCAAGGGAGACGTGCAACAGATGACATTTTGGTGACAGTTAAAAATGATACTAATAGTCTTTGTGAAGCAAAAATTCATCGGCTGGTCAACGGGTCTGATTTTTATTGGACGTTCATGGCCTTAACAACGTTGTTCATGGTACGGTCCAGAGCTTCTGTATCGTTGCAGATCTGATGGACGAGATAATGGGCTTTGCGGTCGCGCTACACGGTTTCGCTATCGTTAAGTTCGGGCGCGTATTTGGTATCCATCCACTGATTCATACCTTGCTTTTCAGGTGAAGCCTCCATCATCTGTTCGTATCCAACAGCCTAGGCCTTGAATCAGAATCGCGCGCCCGTGGGAATCCCGTTTATGAATTCACGGCCTAAACAAACCGAAAAAGAAGTTTATCCCGCTTGCGCAGACGTCACCCGGTTCAGGCTGCGGGCGAAGACGTCACCCAAGTTTCACACTTCGGTCATCACTTGGTCGCGCCCATTTGGATATTACTAGAACAATTCGTTGAGAGATTTACATGGCCGATTTCCCTACTGATCCGCTGTCTAAGGTATGGAACCCCGATGATCGCATCGGCGACATGCTTAAGGGAAAGCGCGGGCTCATCGTTGGGATTGCCAATGACAGTTCAATCGCCTTCGGCTGCGCCGCCAAATTGCGCGCCTTCGGTGCTGAACTCGCGGTAACATGGCTGAATGAAAAGGCGGAGCGTTTTGTCCGCCCGCTCGCGGAACAATTGCAATCCTCCATCATGATGCCGCTCGATGTCGAAGAACCGGGTGCGCTTGAGGCGGTTTTCGCGCGCATCGAAAATCAATGGGGCAAACTTGACTTCGTGATTCACTCCATCGCGTTTGCGCCGCGTGATGATCTGCATGGTCGTGTGGTTGATTGCTCGGCAGAAGGTTTTACCCAAGCGATGCGCGTTTCCGCATGGTCCTTCCTGCGCATGGCCAAGCTTGCGGAACCGCTGATGAAAGATGGCGGCGTATTGATCACCATGAGCTATTACGGCGCCGACAAGGTGGTCGGGAATTACAATATGATGGGCCCGGTCAAGGCCGCGCTCGAAGCTTCGGTGCGTTATGCCGCCGCTGAACTTGGCCCAAGGCATATTCGTGTCTTTGCTGTTTCACCCGGTCCTCTCAGGACCCGTGCCGCAAGCGGCATCGCCCATTTCGATGAGTTGGTGGATATGGCGCAATCCCGCGCACCGGCGCAGCGCCTGGTGGACATCGCGGAAGTTGGGCGTGTCGTTGCCTTTCTTGTCGGAGGCGCTTCATCCGGCATGACGGGCGATACGATCTATGTTGATGGTGGTTTGCATATCATGGCCTGAAGGGGCAAGCGATGCACAGAAAGGCTATCTCCGCCGCTGAGGCTGCGGCGCTGATTACTGACGGATCAAGCGTGATGTTCGGCGGCTTCATGGGGGTGGGTACACCGACCCGCATTGTGGATGCGCTGGTCGCGCGTGGCGCCAGGAACCTGACCATCATCGGCAATGACACGGTAAGGCCTGGCGTTGCGATCGGCAAGCTGATTGATGCCGGCTGTGTCGCAAAATGCATCGTCAGCCATATCGGCACCAACCCTGTCACGCAGAAGAAGATGATCGCGGGCGAGATCGAGGTGGATTTGGTGCCGCAAGGTACCCTGGCGGAGCGCATTCGCGCTGCGGGGGCAGGGCTTGGCGGTGTTCTCACGCCAACAGGTGTTGGCACCAGGGTGGATGAAGGCAAGCAGGTGATCGAGCTAGAAGGGCAAAGCTTTCTTCTGGAGAAAGCCTTGCCTGCTGATGTCGCAATCATCCTGGCGCATGAGGCCGATTACAATTTCAACCTGACTTACAGGCTGACCGCGACCAATTTCAACCCGGTCATGGCGCTGGCCGCCAAGCTGGTGATTGCCGAAGCTGGCGAGATCGTGCCTGTCGGTGTTATACCCCCGGATGC
>CAMCZJ010000141.1 GCA_945886995.1 Asaia bogorensis | reverse complement strand
GCGGCCAGCGCTATGCCCTGCCAGCCGGGGCGTTTTTCGCGTTCAAGGATGGCCGCATCACGCGGGTGACTATGCATTACAATTTGCAGGAATGGCTCCGCCAAGTGGCCGCCTGAACGCTTGCTTTCCCCCCGCGCGCAGTGCTTTCTAGGGCGATGAAGCTGCTTTCCGGTCATGCCCGCCTCGCCGGGGTTTTCGGCTACCCGATCACCCATTCACGTTCGCCGCGCCTGCATGGGTTTTGGCTGCAACGCTATGGCGTTGACGGTGCCTATATCCCGCTTGGCGTAGCGCCCGAGCGTTTTGGTGCGGCGGTGCGCGCGCTGGTGGATCTCGGCTTTCGCGGCGCCAATGTCACCATCCCGCATAAGGTCGCCGCTTTTGAGATCTGTGATCAGGTCGCGCCCTTCGCCCGCCGCGCCGGGGCGGTAAATACCCTGATTTTTCGGGATGGGCGGATTGAGGGCTCAAACACCGATGGCTTCGGTTTTCTGGAAAGCATTCGCGAAGCCGCGCCTGGCTGGCGGGCAGATGCTGGCCCCGCCGTGCTATTGGGCGCGGGCGGTGCGGCGCGCGCCATCGCCGCTGCCTTGCTGGATGCCGGCGCGCCGCGCGTGACTCTGGTGAACCGGACTGCGACTAAGGCCGAAGCTTTGGCGCGTGATCTTGGCGGGCCAGTCCATGTGGCGGATCAGCCGCCTTTGAAGGACGCGGCGTTGCTCGTGAATACCACCTCACTCGGCATGCAGGGCCAGCCTGGATTGAGGATTGATCTGGCACCTTTGCCCGCAAGTGCCGTGGTGGCGGATATTGTCTATGTGCCGCTTGAGACCCGCCTTTTGGTGGCGGCGCGGGCGCGGGGCCTGGTTGCGGTGGATGGGCTTGGCATGTTGTTGCATCAGGCGCGGCCAGGGTTTGAGGCCTGGTTTGGCGTGGCGCCGCAGGTGGATCAGGCTTTGCGCGATGTGGTGGCGGCGGATATCCCGAAGCGAGATGGCGCATGAAGATTATCGGCCTGACCGGTGGGATCGGCATGGGGAAATCCACGGCCTCGACATGCTTTCGCCGCCATCGCGTGCCGATATTCGATGCTGATCAAGCCGTGCATGAATTGCAGGCGCCGGGCGGGCGGGCGGTAAGGCCGATTGAAGCGGCCTTACCGGGTACGACCCAGGGGGGGGCGGTGGATCGGGAAGCCCTGCGCCGCGCTGTGCTCGGCAATCCGACAGCCTTGAAGCAGCTGGAGCACATTGTGCATCCCTTGGTGCGCGATGCGGAAAAGCGCTTTCTGGCGGCGGCGCGCCGCGCTGGGAAATCCTTGGTGGTGCTGGATGTTCCGCTATTGCTGGAGACAGGTGGCGAGAAGCGCGTGGATCTGGTCGTGGTGGTCTCCGCGCCAGCTTCGGTGCAAGCGGCGCGCGTAATGCGACGCCCGGGAATGACGCGGGAGAGGCTTGCCGCCATTCGCGCGCGGCAAATGCCTGATGCCGCCAAGCGGCGGCGGGCGGATGTGGTGATCCATACAGGCTTGTCGCGGCATTTTGCTGTCATGGCGCTCCGCCGCCTGCTGCGTCGGCTGAGGAACACCCCCTAATGCGTCAGATCGTGCTGGATACGGAAACCACTGGGCTTGATCCGCTGACGGGCGACCGCGTGATTGAAGTGGCGGCGGTAGAGCTATTCAACCTTCTGCCGACCGGTGAGGCGTTTCACAGGGTAATTGATCCGGAACGCGATATCCCGGCTGAGGCTTCGCGCATTCATGGCTTCACCAATGGCGATGTCGCCGGCAAGCCGAAATTCACTGAAATTGCCGACGGGTTGCTGGCCTTCCTGGGTGATGCCGACATCATTGCGCATAATGCGCCGTTCGATTTCGGCTTTCTGGATGCCGAATTGCTGCGCTGCCAGCGCCTGCCCTTGGATCGCAGCCGTATGATTGACAGCCTGGCCATGGCGAAAACGCGCTACCCTGGCATGCCGAACAATCTGGATGCGCTGTGCCGCCGGCTTGGCGTGGATAATTCCATGCGCGGCAACCACAATGCCATCCTCGACTGCCAGCTTTTGGCGCAGGTCTATCTGGAAATGATGGGCGGCAAGCAGCCGGGGCTGGAATTGGCCGCCAAGCGCGGACCCCGCTTGGTCCCCCTTGATGTGGAGGCAGTGGAGCATAAGGCGTTGCTCATCACCCCATCCACGGAAGCACTTGCCGCGCATGAGGCATTCGTCAAAGCCAAGATCAAGGAAGCGATCTGGTTGAAACCTCTCTTCACATGAGAAGGTGGTTCCTAACGCGCCTCACCCGCTGCGGATAATGCGCATGAGCTGCGCGACGTGCTCGGGCGGCGTTGGCGGTATGATGCCGTGGCCCAGATTGAAGATGAAGGGGCGCCCGCGCATCGCGGCCAGGATACTGCGCGCCTCAGCTTCCAGGGCTGCGCCGCCGGCAACCAGCGCCAGCGGGTCCAGATTACCTTGCAACGGCATGGTGGCTGGCACTGCCTGGGCCGCCCAGCGCGGGTCCATGCTGGTGTCCATAGCAACGGCATCCACCGCCGCCCGGGTCGCGTAATCAGGCAGCATGGGCCCGGCCAGGCGCGGGAAGCCGATAATGGGTGTTGTCGGGCAGCGCTTGCGCACGGCGCGGGCGATGGCGGCTGAGGGCTCAATCACCCAGCGGCGGAATTGGCTGGGGGGCAGCAGGCCCGCCCAGGTATCGAATAGCATTAGCGCCTCGGCACCAGCTTCCACCTGGGCGACCAGATATTCGACTGTCGCGTCCTGCAAAATGCGCATCAAGCGGCCAAAACTGGCTGGGTCGCTAAAGGCCATGCCGCGGGTGGCAGCAAAATCCTTGCTGCCGCGCCCTTCGACCATATAGCAGGCGACGGTGAAGGGTGATCCTGCAAAGCCGATCAGTGCCGTTTTCGGGTGGTCCCGGTCCAGCCCTGCCCTGGTGAGGCGCACGGTTTCGAAGATTGGTGCTGCCTTGGCCAACAGCCGGTCCAGATTGAGCGCGGCAATACCCTCGGCTGAGCGGATAGGGTCAAGCAGAGGCCCTTCGCCTTCGGCGAAGCGCAGACCCTGACCAAGGGCCCAGGGCACAATCAGGATATCGGAAAACAGGATGGCGGCATCCATGCCGTAACGGCGGATGGGCTGTAGCGTGACCTCAGCAGCCAGATCAGGTGTGGTGCAAAGCGCGATGAAATCGCCCGCCGTGGCGCGCGTGGCACGATATTCGGGCAAATACCGCCCGGCCTGGCGCATCAGCCATACGGGCGGCGGCCAGACGGCTTCTCCGGCCAAGGCGCGCAAAAAGGGTTTGGCCCGGCTGGGCTCGTTTTCCGTTTCCATGACCCAGACCTAAGCATTGAATCTAAGATTCTGAAAGATGTGGTAGCTTGTAGGCCCTGTGAATCATGGGGAGGCAAGTGATGCCAAACCTATCCACAGGTTTCTCCCCGCAATTTGAAGGACGGCAACGCTTTCGATATCAGGAGATTCATCACCTTTGCGTGTAAGGCGTGGAGTTGCCCGGAAATGATCCAGGCTTGCGCGATGGGGGGGTTTCATCCCCATTATGTGCTCGGGCGGGACCAGCGCCGGAATCCACCCCCATTATCCACACTGATTCACGGAATTCTCCCGCCATGCCCAACAGGCAGATCAACCTTCATCTGGTGTCTGATTCAACCGGGGAGACGTTGCATTCCATCGCGCGCGCCACACTGGCCCGTTTTGATGATCATCACGTGGTGGATCATCGCTGGAGCCTGATACGGTCCCGCTTGCAATTGGATCGGGTATTGGAAGGCATCCAGCATGAACCTGGACCGGTGCTTTATACGCTGGTGGATTCGAGCCTGCGTCATGTGCTGGAAGAGGCCTGTCAGCGCATGGGGGTGGCTTGTCTTTCCCCGCTTGATCCAGTGATGGAGCTTTTGCAGGAGGCGACCGGTGCGCGTGCGCGGGAGAAACGCGCGGCGCAGCATGTGATGGATGCTGATTACTTCCGCCGCATTGATGCCATGCATTACGTGCTGTCGCATGATGATGGGCAGGGGACGGTGGGCATCCGCAATGCCGATGTAGTGCTGGTCGGGGTTTCGCGCAGCAGCAAGACGCCAACCTGTTTCTATCTTGCCAATCGGGGCGTCAAGGCTGCGAATGTGCCCATAGTCCCAGGCGCCAGCCTGCCCGACATTTTGAATGATCCGCCTTGCCCTGTGGTAGGGCTCCATATTGAAGCCAATGCGTTGATTGATATTCGCCGCCACCGCCTGAAGATCATCGGTGGGCATGGTGTACGGCAGGACACAACGGAATACATAGACCCTGAAGCGGTGAAGGCTGAAATCGTCGCGGCGCGACGGCTTTGCACAGCGCAAGGCTGGCCGGTGATTGATGTCACACGCCGCAGCATTGAAGAAACGGCTGCAACGGTGCTGCAATTGATGGAAGCCTGGCATGCGCGACGGCGAGAGATGAAGGCAGCCGCAGCGCCTGAAGACCCAGCCGCCGGGGTGATCGGAAGGCTCTGATCATGGCCGGCGTGGAATGCCCAGATATCGCTGCGTTGGAACGTGCTTGCTTGACTGCGGTGCCGGCGCAGCGAGTGGCCTATGATGGTAACTTCGTCCTGCGCAGCTTTCTGGGCGGTACGGGCCGCGCCAATGCGGTGAGTTCCTTGTCTTCTGACCCTGACCCGGAACTGGTCACGCGCATCGCGCGCATTGAAGCGCGATATGAGGCGCAAGGGTTGCCCGTGCGGTTCCGGTCCACGCCACTCGACCCGCCCTGTTTGGCGGCTACCCTCATCGCGCGCGGCTATGTGATGAAGGATGAGACAATCATCTTCCTGGCGCCCATCCAGGACATAGCGCGCCTGGATGCGGGGGCACGCGTCCTGCCAGCACCGGATCAGGATTGGATGGCGATAACCGCCACCGCGGAACATCAGGTACCGGCGAGACGCTCGGAGAAAGAGCGCGCGGTTGGCATGATGATGGTGCCGGCGGCTTGGTTGGTTCTCTATGAAGCTGGGCAACGCCTTGCCTGTATCTCGGTTGTAGCTGACGGGGCGCTGGCGGGATTTTTTGATCTGGCTGTGCTGCCTGAAGCGCGGCGGCGCGGTTTGGGCTCTCGCATCACGCGGGCTGCGGCATATTGGGCCGCGCAAAAGGGGGCGAAATGGTTATGGGCGCAAGTTGCCTCGGCCAATCAACCATCCTGCGCGGCTCAGCAAAGCCTCGGCATGCGGGAAGCCTATCGGTACGTTTATTTCATCCGGCCACAAGACAAAGTGCCGGTCTTGCGCTTTGGCTGAGCTGCATAGCGGCCTGGGCTAGGCTGGCAAAAAGCGAAGCCCAGGCGCGATGTGATCAGGGCACCAGAATAGTGCTGCCCGTGGTCTTGCGCGCTTCAAGCGCGATATGGGCAGAAGCTGCATCCTTCAGCGCATAAGTTTGATTGACGCGGATTTTGACCGCACCTGAGGCAACCACCTCAAACAAATCATTGGCGCGCGCCACAAGATCTTCACGCTGGGCGGTATAAGTCGCAAGCGTTGGCCGCGTGACATAAAGCGATCCCTTGGCGGCAAGAATGCCAAGATCGGGGATGGAAACAGGGCCCGAAGCATTGCCGTAGGAAATCATGAGGCCGTAGGGCGCAAGGCAATCGAGCGAGGTCAGAAAGCTATCCTTGCCAACACTATCATAGACCACGGGCAGCATGGCACCTTTGGTGATGTCCTTCACGCGGCCAGGGATATCATCGGTGGTGAGCAAAGCATGGTCCACCCCATGCGCTGCCACGAGCGCAGCCTTATCTGGCGTGCTGACGACACCAATGACGGTGCAACCCAGATGCTTGGCCCATTGGCTGAGAATAAGCCCAACACCGCCAGCCGCGGCGTGGATCAGCACCGTCTGACCAGCCTTTGCCGCATAGCATTTTTTGATGAGGAAGGCCGCCGTCATGCCTTGCAGCATCATCGCGGCACCCTGTTCGAAACTGATCGCATCCGGCATTTTCACCAGGCGATCGGCCTTGATGGTGCGTGCTTCAGCATAGGCGCCGATCGGGCCGGTGGCGTAGGCAACGCGATCACCGACCTTTACCTCGGTGACACCTTCGCCGATGGCTTCGACAATGCCAGAGGCTTCCATGCCGATGATCGCCGGCATGCTGGGTGCCTTGTAGAGGCCAGTGCGGAAATAGACGTCAATGTAATTCAGGCCAACGGCCTTATGCCGCACCAGCGCTTCGCCTGGCTTGGGGGCGGGAAGGGGCACTTCTTCCCAAATCATTTTCTCCGGGCCGCCGGTTTCGTGAATGCGGATGGCGTGATTCATGGGGGTATCCGTCAGGGGCGCTTTGGGGGCGCTGGGGGGTTGAGGGGGAGAAGAAGCGCTCGGCTTTCAAGGTCGAGAAGGTAGCGCTTTGTAGCCGGTCCATCGCCGCCGGAATAGCCGCCCAGCGATCCATCAGCGGCAACCACCCGATGGCAGGGGATGAAAAGCGGAATGGGGTTGGCGCCATTCGCTTGCCCCACTGCGCGGGGCGCGGACCCGATGGCGCGCGCGATATCGGCATAGCTGCGTGTCTCACCGGGGGGGATGGCGCAAAGCGCTGCCCAGACACGCTTCTGAAAGGCTGAGCCATCGGGCGCCAGCGGCAAGTTGAAGCGCATGCGCTCGCCATCAAGATATTCTTGCAACTGGTCGCGCGCCTCACAGAGCAGAGGGGTCGCTTCCTGATCCCGCCCGCGGCCCCAATCAAGCGCGACAATGGCGCCGCCATTTTCAGAGATGGTGACCTCACCGAGGGGGGTATGGAGCGATAATTGCGGCATGACGCGAAAGCGAAGTGGCACCGTGGCGGGATAGCGTCAAGCCATGTCTGTTTTGACGAAATGGCAGTTAGACGGCAAGGAACAATGACCAAGTGATAGGGGCAGAAGATGGGCGAATTGAAAGCCAAGGGGGAAGGCGCCTCGGACCCGCCACTCTATTTTCAGGCGCATATCTTTGTTTGCTGCAACAGACGCCCTGACGGGCATAGGCGCGGGTCTTGCGCGGCACGCGGCAGTGAGGCGTTGCGCGACTATATGAAGGCAAGGGCCAAGGAATTGGGGCTGCCCGGCGTGCGGGTGAATATGGCCGGCTGCCTGGATCGCTGCGAATTCGGCCCGGCCATGGTGATTTACCCCGAGGGTATTTGGTACAAAATCGAAACGAAAGCCGATGTTGATGAAGTTCTGGACACGCATCTTCGCCAAAAGGGGCGTGTCACACGCCTGATGCTGACGGAACGCGATGTCCCGCCCGGGAAGGGGTGAGGCAGGTTGGGTGTTTCACGTGAAACGAGGCCATAGGTGAGCGCCGCCGACACTATCTATGCCTTGGCAAGCGGGGCAGCCGCCGGGGCGGTCGCGGTGCTGCGCCTATCCGGCCCAGGCAGCGCAGAGGCGGTGAAACGCCTGGCTGGTGGTTTGCCGCCCCCACGCCGCGCTGGCTTGCGCCGGCTACGTGCCACTGATGGGGAGACACTGGACCACGCGCTGGTGCTTTGGTTTCCAGGTCCCGCTTCCTACACAGGCGAAGATGCTGCGGAGCTGCATTTGCATGGCGGGCGCAGCGTTATTGCCGGGGTGATGGGGGCCCTGACGGCTGCCGGGCTGCGCCAGGCGGAACCGGGTGAATTCACGCGCCGCGCCTTTCTGCATGGCAAGATGGATTTGACTGCCGCCGAGGGCATTGCCGATCTGATCGCCGCCGAGACTGCGGCGCAGCGCCGCCAGGCATTGCACCAAGCCGATGGCGTCTTGGCCCGGCTTTATGGGAGTTGGGCCGAGCGCCTGGCGCGGCT